>QHBR01000163.1 GCA_003244015.1 Hyphomicrobiales bacterium
GGTATTTTTCGAGATGCCCTATTAGCTATCCATTCTCTTTGACGACATAGCATTATTTTCAAGCACGTGGATAATATCCGCAAATATTTCCGCAGTGAAGTCATGTCGAAAATCTTTGGCCTCTTCAATTAACTGCCGCTCGCGAGCTACTTCGGCCTCAGTCCAATGAGATACGCGCACAAAATCTTTATATATGGTGGGATCATGTTTTGAGCCGTAGGCCACCCACACAGCAAAGACGTTAGCTTTTTGGAATTATACATTTGAATCTGGCATAGATACTTTGTGAACATTGTAAGATGCCAAGTCTATTACTTTTATGAAATCGATTGGTTATCACGCATCTCGCCAAAGATATCGCTTTGAAGCCCAGACTTTCCATGCTAGAGCAAGCTCAGAAACGCAAACGCCCCCGCTTTGGAGGCGAGGGCGTTAACTGAGCTTCGGCGGTGTGAGCGTCTCTCCATGGTTGAAGAAGGGCCGAGAGCTAGCACGAGCGAAGCATGAGCGCGTGAGATCGCCGTGTTTACGCGAAAGCTGGCTCTCGGTCAATCGCATATTTGCGCCTGGACCGATCGATGAGCCAATCCGAAGAAGAAACTACCCGGGATTTTCTTGAGCGTCGCGAGATTGCGCTGACGAACAAAATCGCATCGCTCTATGGGCAATTGGCACCATACGAAGCGGAGCTTGCGGAGGTGCGCCGCGCGAAGGGTGCTCTGGGACTTCTAGCCCGCACGGAACAAATTGGAACTGATCAGCCGCCGCCGAGGCCTCTAGATCACGCACTGCCGCCTTGCGGATGGCAAAGCGATAATAGTTCCGATGTCGCCATTGAAATCGCTATGACTCGCCATAGGCAGAGCGCGGGCTCCTCCGCGGAGGCCGCGATGGCCAGTGGCGTGGGTGCGGCCTTTGTTCAACAGCCTCCGCTTCCCTTGGTTCTGTCTCCATATCAGAAAATGACTATGAAGGAGATGGTCATTCGCGCGCTGACGGAGCACTTCCGCGAAGGGGCGACCGCGAAGAAAATTAGGGAGTTTCTTCGAGACGGCTATGGTCGCAATATCGAGCGCAATAACCTTGCCCCGCAAATCACCCGTTTGCACAAAGACGGCTTCATTGAGCGCACGGACGATGGGGGGTGGAAGCTCACTAACAAGTTTGAGCAAGATGAAGCGCCTTCCGATGAAGGACCGGAAGGCGCCACCGAGTCACCGGACGTTGGGGAGTGAAGTGGGCAGCCCAACGCCCAAACGCGTGAAGTTTCGCGCCCCGCGAACAACCGGCGCTGTTGACGCCGGAGGAAGGAGCCAAGCTATGCCGTGCGATTCGCAACCGCACAACTCGCGTTTCGGCGAGTGGTTGAGGGCCACAATCCCTCTTCCAGTTCCGAGACGCTTAATAGCGTGACGACCGAAGGGGCGGCGTTTGCCGCCCCTTCCGGTTTCTGCTATCATTCTTTGGTAGCTAAGTCGAGAATCCGAACATGATAACGTTAGCGGATACGCTCAAGGTCGGCTGTCTGGACGATTTTATCGCCCAAGAGAAAGCGCGCGGCATCGGATCTGTTGACTTCGCGGCATTCGACCGCCTGATAGGAAAGGCAGCCAAATCGCCCCGAGCAAAAGATCGAACATCGCGTTCTGCATCTCGCGATGGTTCGAGCGGAAAGAAAACTCGCCCAAATACCTAGCCATGTGCTGGCTTGAAATGTGGAAATGAGTTCCCCGCACCCCCAGTCGCGAGACCTCGATTGAAATACCAACGTCAACTTCGCAAGGGCGCAACCTGCTGCCAGTTACGGGAGTTGTTTTCGGAGGAATTGCCGAATGTCCCGTTCCGGCCCCTGCATTTTTGCCGACACCGGAAAAAAAGACGCAATCCGTTGGCGATACGCTCGTTAAAATAGGGAAGCGGCGATATGCCGCTTCCCATTGCTGGCTGCCACGCTATACGGCCAACGTCCTTGCTCGCGTTACTGCACCGGCGGAAGAGACTTGGGGGTGTGCGTCTTCGGGTTAATCACCGGGTTGTTCAGGCACGTCGGGTGGCCAAAACCGCTGGTGCTTATGCCGGTGCCCCCGTTGGGATTGGGCGTGATGTCCCAAATGATATTGTCGGGATGCTTCGTGTCGCCCACGAAAAGGCCCGCTGGCCCGGCGATGTTCGCCGTCCCAAGAAGGTCGAGGTTCAAATTATTGCGAAGGTGCCACGCGACCATGTGATCGGTGCAGGATGTGTCGCCACTGACGCCGACGCCGCCCACTCTCCTGATACCGTTGTACAAAGCGAGCCCGCCGCCGAAGACATTTATGCCGCCGATTACCTGACCGACCATTGGATCGGTGGCCGTGCCATAGGTTGTGGTGTCGAGGGGGCCTATGTAAGCGCCGGTGCCGGTGTCAATCCTATCCCCATAAGCTCCCGCGGCGGCGACAGGATTGCTATCCGACAATCCGTAGAGGCTGCCCCCGGGCTGCGTGGCGGCGTAGAGATTGGCCGTGGACAACGCAAGTTGTCCCTTGGTGCTGGCGCCGGTTACCGCGCCCAAGCTCAAGCCGTTTGCCGCGGCGGCCTTTTGGGCGGAAATCGCCCGGGCGGCCAACCATTGATCCACTCGGCTGCTGCCCGAGAAAGCGACGGCGCAAACCGTGCCGTCCTTGGCGACGATGGTCGCCCACATATTGAAGCCGAGGCCTCCGTTGCCACTAGCCTGAACGGCTAATGCAAGCTGGGCTTTGAATGTCGCGTAATCGGCGGCGGAGAGAGAGACCCCAGCGGAACAGCTGTTCGGAACCGTAATCAAGGGCGTAGGCGCCGCCACAGCGGCGGCCGAGCACAGGCACGCCATCGCGCCCGCCGTCAGGAGTCTTTTAAGCATGAACATTTCCTCTTATTGAAGCGTTTCTTGAGATTGGGCGTCTGCGGCGCCGCTCCTGGCAAATGGAGAACAAAAATGCGGCGCTTAAGCAAACGCTAAGCTGTTGCTACCATGTATTAAGGGTGATTGCAAATCGGTCGCAGCCACGCCGCCTAGGGTGTAAGCGTGGGCTTTGTCTGCTTTAACCGTGGCTCAAAACTCGCGGTCGGTCCCGGAAGCTTCCGAAACAGGCAGCGGATTCAGCGGCGCCGAGCCAGGCGCCGGTAGAGCCAGGGTCACGGTCTGGCTACTTTTCTCGACTGTCATTGTCCGCGAATCGACCGAGCGCAAAATCCACCCCGACACTGTTTCGCCGACATGGAGACGAACGAGGGTTTTTGTGGTGCGGTCGAGCACAACCGCGACATTTTTGGACTTGCCGATCGCCGTTCCCACGAGCGTGAGGAGCGGATGCTCGGGTTCGGCCGGTTTGGGCGGAGGCGGTGCCGCCGCCATCCGCTGGGCCACGACCGGCGGCATGGGCGGCCGCCGGGACGCCGAAAAAATCGGCCGTTCCCGGGTGGCGTCGAGCGTGCCAATTGGAATCCCCCACAACGGATTGCCGCCCGGCGGGGGCTGCCGCGCGCCCGCATCCTTGGGGGCGGTAGGGGGCTGCTCCGTGTTTGGACTGGTCTGACCCGCGGCCTGTTCCCGCAGGGCCGCGCCGGCCGCTTGACCGATCGCTTCGTTCACGGAAAAAGCGCCCATTGCCACGATCACGCAAGCGCAAAGCCTTATCATTTGGTCACCTGCCATTGCCCCGAGACATCGATTTGCACGCGCATCCGCGCAGCTTCCGTCTCAACGCCTGCTCCGCCACTCGAATGCGGCATTTGTACCACGAGTTGGTCAATAAACAAAAACGGCATTCCCGATTCTAGATCGTAAAGCAACTGCTGCAAGGCGCTCTGGCCGACCTCGCAGTTTGCCGAGAGGCTGATGTATCCTTGTTTGGCCTGCGACCCTTGCAAATCAACCTGCGAGGACAGCACATTCCCGCCGGCATCCCTGACGGCGACAACGACCCGCTGTTGCAGCGCGGCGCCAGCGACAGTCACGGTCGGCCCTTCCAGAAATGGCGAGCCAGGCGGGCCGGACGCAAGGCCGGACGCCTCGCTCGAAGGCTTGCGGCCTTCGAGCCGATCGAGCAAATCCGCGGCGGCCGTGTAATCCGAGTAATCGCCGGCAAGGCTTGCAAGCGCGAGCCAGGTAATAACGGCCAAACCCATGACGAGCGCGGCATAACCCAAAAGCGGCAGGGCGTGCGCGCGGGTAAAAAGTTTTTGGATCGGATGGTTGCGGAGCATGGGGCTGATCATAGACCTGGCGTGTAAACCGGCTCGATGTGAGCCTCGATGGAGAAACGCTCGCCCGACTCCGATGGCGATCGCGTTGTCGGGGCAAAAAAGGTCGCGCGGCTAAAATGCGAGGTCTGTTCGATGAGGCGGATCAAGGATGGGGCATCTCGCGTCACGCCGACGATCTGCACCTTGTCGCCAAGGATTCTGAGCTCGGTCAGATAAGTATCGTCCGGCAGCACCCGCGATAAGGCTTCGATGACAATGACGCTCGATGGCGTTTCATGCTTGTGCCGTTGCAATTCGAGCGCCGCCTCGCTCGCCCCGTCGTGACCCGGTTGGATCGCGGCACGGCGCTCCGCGATGCGGCGCGTCAAATCGTCTCGTTGCGTCTCGATCGCGCCGCCGATGACGGCACTCGCAGCGACCGACACGGCGCCAAGGGCGCCAGCGCCAACAAGCAGCAAGATCAGAATACGCCGGATACGGCGCTGTCCCTCCGCCTGTCCGGTCTTCTGTTCGCATATCTTAATGGCCGCGACATCCGGCCGGGGTTGTTGCCATGCCGCCGATACAACGATCGTGTCGGCGCCGAGACGAGCAATCGCGCTTATCAACGGCGCGATCAGCGTCCGCGCCGTCGCGGCGATCGTGACGGCCATCCGGTCGGTGCCGGTTTCGGTCGAAGGATACCAACCGAAGGCCGCGTCGGCGGAACTCCAAGGCGTCAGCCGGTCGATTTGGGCGCGGATAATCCCTTCGAGGAAATCCGAGGCACGGCGCGGCAATTCGAGCAGCCGGAACATGAAACGATTGGGTTGCAGCACGAGTTCGACTTGGGCGCCGCGCAATATTTCGGCCAGTTTGGCCGAAACGGAGGCATCGATATGCCCGTCGACGATATGAACAGGCTGCGCTGCCGAGTCCAAAGCTTCCCCTTGCGAGGCCGCTTGCAGCACGAAAGCGCCGTCTTGCTGCTCGACGAGCCGGTAGAGACGCCTCGATCGCAATGATTCACGGCCCTCGACGATCGTCGTTGCAACCCGGTCGATCCAGCGGGACGAGGCTTCGACAATAGCGCGATAGGAGTTCATTCGATCTCCGTTCTCAGTCCTAAACTTAGATGGGGCCATCGAAATCGTCGCGCCAGGCCAGGATGCGAAAGGGTTCGGGGCTATTATTCTCGCTAATGAGGAGGACGGCATCGGCGTTCACCTTGCGGCCAGTGTCAAGGGTGATGTGAATGGCGGCCCGTGTCGCCTTGCGCCCGCCAACCGCGACGCTGGAACTCGCCGCGCCAAGCAGACTGAGAACCTTTTGCGGATTTTGTGGATCGCGTTGCTTGAGAATTTCGTCGACCACGTTCGAGTTCATGTTGGGCAAGGCCGCGACCACCTCTGGCGCGGCCTCGTTGACATCGACTTCCGCCCGGCCGTTGAAAATCGTCACAAAGGGGAGAGCGTTGTCCACGAGCGCCGCCGGCAATCCCCGCACAAGCCGCAATTCGGCGGCATTTTGAAAAGGGGCCTGCCGCGGCCCGTACTTTAAGCCCGCGGATTTATACGCGTCGGCTTCCGGGTTTTGATTGCCCGGCCCCGGTTTTGTCCGCCAGGCAACGATGCGATCCGCAAAAGAATCCGCGTCGTCGGGCTTTGCGCCGAGCACCACGCACAAGCCGGAAAGCAATGCCTTCGGTGCGAGGTTGAGGTCGATTCGCGCCCCCTCGGAACGAAACGCCACGCCAACATGGGATTGGCCCAGTTGAAAGCCGAAGGCGCCCGAAGTTGGGCGCGAAGCGTCGTCGAACCCAATCAACCGGTAGGCGGTGAGTTCGAGCCCAGCGGCAATCAGAGCTTCGGTCTGAAGCCTGGAGTCGTACACGCGCGCGGCCATTGCCGTGTTGGCGACATACACCGCGTAGACGGCGGCGAGCGCCGCCAGGGCGGCGAGAATCCAGAGCACCGCGACGATAATAAAGCCGTCCGCGCCTGGAGCATTCTTGAGTTCCGGTCGAGGCATAAAAAGGCTCTTGAGTTTCACTTTTCCGCATATTCTTGACGCGAACCGGCATCCAGTTGGAAAGTCCGGTCAATACCCTTGCACGCGTTTCGCCGCCAGGGCCGGTCGGGCGAAGCGGCTTACTGGGGCTGCCGTCCCGGCCCAGACTCTGTTGCCCCTTCCTTGTTTTGGATCGCCGCCCCCCAGCCGTTTGGCGTTCGATCGAGGGACCGCCCGGGGGCGGTCCCTCTGCCTGCTCGATGCCGGAAGAAGAAGCAGCTTGTCCTCGCGATCTTCAGCCTTCTGGCAACAACAAGCGCTACCGGATCACCCATTTCTGGCCGGCGCTGCCATTGCAGACTTCGATCCTCGCCTGCGTGCCAGCGGTTCCGGTGAGGACGTCGAGGCACTTGCCGCTGTTCGGATTGATGAGCTGGTAGTTAAAGTAATACCACACCTGTGCGACAGTCCCGTTGCACTGGAATAGTTGGACGACCGTTCCAGCCGCCGTTCCGCCGCCGGAAACGTCGACACAATGGCCGCCCGCTCCGGTCGTTCCGATGCCCTGTATCACAGTACCTACGAAATTCCACTCCTGGGCAAAGGTCACGTTGCACGAAAAGGCCTGTATCGGGTTAGAGTTGCCGGTCAACCCTCCTTTATCGTCAAGGCATGTGCCGCTTACATTCGTTCCATTGGTGAAGACGGCAGCATGAGCGGGTGAAAAGCCAAAAAATGGCACCGAAAGCAAGCTGCTTAGCAGGAAAACACGTAAACCTTTGGGCATGACAACCTCCTATATTATAATGTTTGCACTACAGAGATACCTTTCGATACACCGTAGTAGGTGAACCAAATGTTGCCATATGGGCTTGAGGCAATGCGGCCCGGATCAGTCCGGTCCCTACAGGGATCTCAGCTCGCATCGCCCGGATTGATTGTCACGAAATCGCTTCCTCCGCGCCCCCTGTTCAGGGGATGTTGATGTCGCTAAATCGTCAACCGCGCGCGGCGGCGCCGGTGGGGGTCGGCCGGACACTTAATGAGTCTCGTTTTGCCGCATATTCTTGATGCGAACCGGCATCCGCTTGGAAAGTCCGGCCAAAGTACCCTGGCGCGAGTTGGGCGGCCAGAGTCGCTTGCGGCGAAGCGGCTTACTGGGGCGGCGGTGCCGGCCCAGGCTGGGTCGTCCCTGGTCCGTTTGGGATCGCTCCTCCGTTATTTTGGCCGCCGCAAGCGGTTCCCGTGCTCCGCGCGCATTCGGCCGGCGCGTTCACATTGAGCAAGGCCGCCGTCGAGACCGGCAAGATCTGGTCTGTCACGGCATTGCGGACAGTCACGCGGACCGCATTTGGCAATTGACTGACATCATGCCATGTTTCTTGCCAGATGCGGTCGCGGCCGGCGAAGGCGAAGGAAACGCGAAACGGCGGGCGGACCAGCACGATCGGATTGGTGAACTCGAGCTCGCCGGTGTCCAGGTCCTTGGCCATGACCGGCACAAACGGGACCCGGGCGCGGACCAGTACGCGGCCCCGCTCGTCGTCGGATTCGCCAAGGCGCACAATTTCGAGCCCATCCGATGCATTTGGGCCAATCGCGGATCGCACGAAGGTCACCGACGATGGTGTACCGTCGAAGAGAAGCCGCGCGTTCGCGCCGCCCGGCGACACGAATTCCGCCGCGGCAAGATCGGCGGCGATCCGGTCGAGGCCGAGACCGAGCAGATCGGCCCTCTGCACCCGGTCGAAGCCCGCCTTCCAGCCCGGCATCCACTGCGCCGTGACCGTGGCAAGTGTCGCCAGCAGCACGCCCATCAGGGCGACCGCGATAAGGGCTTCGAGAAGCGTGAACCCGCAAACCCCGGACCCGCGGCGGGCGGCGATGCGCCGGTTTTTCATCGTTCGCCGGTCCTCCTGCCAAGCCTTATGGTTTCGAGCCGAAGCACCGCTCCGGACGGCGATAGCACCTTGACGACCATTATTTGGGGTGTCCAGAATTGGGCCGCGCGCGGGTTGACGAAATCGCCCGGAAAAGGCGCGATATCGACGGACCAAGTTTGGTCATGCATTTCGCCGGTGAGAGTTCCGGTCGAAAGGCTCGCTCGATCAGGAAGGCCGGTCTCGACCGCCCGCAGGGTTGCGACGAGCCCGAGATGCTGCTCGATCCTTCCCGAACCGCGAATATTTCCCGCCATGAGCAACCCGATAGCAGCCAAGGAGACGGCCGCGACGGCGAGCGCAACCAGGGCCTCGATGAGGGCGAATCCCGCGCTGGCCTCTCGGTCCTCGCCGGGGCGCTCAAAAGGCATTGCTTGGAACAATT
Organism: Hyphomicrobiales bacterium; assembly: GCA_003244015.1. Taxonomy (GTDB): domain Bacteria; phylum Pseudomonadota; class Alphaproteobacteria; order Rhizobiales; family Beijerinckiaceae; genus Methylocapsa. Next base: position 8,545 of record QHBR01000163.1, read on the forward strand.
TCGACCCCCCCCGTCAGCCAAGTGACGCGGACTTCGAGGGTTGTGCCGAGCCGCGAGAGGAAAATCGTGCCGCCGCAGGACATTCCAGACGGAAGGAACTGGATTGCCATTCCGGCGGCACGCCGGTCGCATTGGCTCGCAAGGATTGCATTAAACCCGACATCTTGGGGCAATTGCAGCAAACGCCCGGTCGCGCCGGAACGGATCGTCCGGGATATCGCGCTAAGGTCCGTCGCGACGGCGGCGCCGCGCCGGATCGCCGCGTTGCGATCGGCCTTGAGCAAGGAAGCCGTCTCCAACGCGTAGGCTTCGAGCATTGTCCGCGAGGTTCCACGCGGAAACGCCGGCAAGGCAATCGCCGCGAGCATGGCTATGATGGCGAGGACGCAAATCGTCTCGAGCAAGGTAAAACCGCTCTCGCCGCGGCGCCGCCTCATCGCCGCTCCCAGCTCTTGATGGCGATCGCCGTGCCGGTCCCGCCTTCCTTGCCGGACGATCCAAGCGAGACGATCTCATAGGGGCCGTGTTCGCTCGGCGAACGGTAGCTATACGGATGCCCCCACGGATCGGTGGGAACGTAGCCCTTCTGCAAATAGGGGCCGTTCCATCCGGTTTCTCCCGCCGGCCGTTGCACCAAGGCGGCAAGGCCTTCGGAGGTCGAAGGATAGTGTCCGAGATCGAGATAGAAAAGATCGAGCGAACCAGCGAAGCTCTGGATCTGGATTGTCGCGGCCTTCACCTTGGACTCGCTGAGGTAATTGAGGACCCGCGGGCCGACAAGGCTCATGAGCAGGCCGATGATCGTGATCACGACCAGGATTTCGATCAACGTAAAGCCGTCTTCATGCCCGGTGCCGGAGGCGGCGGCATTTTCAGCGTCGCGCGAACCGCGTTTCAAGCTTCGCCGCCGGTTACCGCGCGGCCACGTGTTGCAAATATTCATCGCGATCGATCCTTGTTCATCCGACGACTTGGCTGACTGACATAAGAGCGGTCATGACCGAAACGATCAGGCCGCCGACAATGATGCTGATGCAGACGATCGCCAGGGGGCCGGCGATACCAACTAGCCGATCGAGGCTGCGTTGCAGCTTGGCCTCGTAAAACTCCGCGATGCGTTGCGCAAGCACAGGCAGTTGACCCGACTCTTCGCCGAGCCGCAAGGTCCGGATGGCCATCGCCGGAATCACCCCTGTCTTGGCGAGCGCGTCGGAAAGCTTGCCGCCGTGGCGGACGAGATCGACGGTCTTGCTCCAGGCGGCGGAGCGTCCCGTCGTTGCCATCAAATCGGCGAGTATTCGCAGCGTCGCCGTCAGCGGGACCCCGCTCGCGAGGAGGACGCCGAGGTTGCGGCAGAAGATGGAGGTTCGATGAAAATCCAAAACCCGGCTGATGAAAGGCAAATGCGCGAGCGCTTCCATGATCGTACCGCGCACCTTGGGACGGCGCAACAAGAACCAGCCGCCGCCGATGCCGACGACGACCGTCGCCGCGAGCGAAACAGTGTGCGCCCGCAGGAAATCCGAAAGAGCGAGGAAGCTGAGCACGATCGGGTCGAGCTTGGCATTGAAGTCGCGCAGCACCGCGCCAAATTGCGGCAGCACGAAAGTGAGGAAAAAGACAAGCACGGCACTTGCCGCGGCCAAGACAAAGGCGGGATACCGCAAGGCGTCGCCGAAGCGCCGGCGCAGCGCCTCGGCCCGGACCCGCTCGGCACCAAGCACCTCCAGGATATTGACCAGCGTGCCGGAGGCCTCGCCCACCCGCGCGAGCACGACATACATCGGCGAAAATAAAGCTGGATGGTGAGCCAGCGCATCGGCGAAACTTTCGCCGGCGAGAATGGCCGCGGTGATCTTGGCAACCGTCGGCCGCAACCGGCCGATGTCCGCGTCGTCCGCCAATAATTCGAGGGCATCGTTGATGCGGGCGCCGGTTTGCAAAAGAAGCGCAAGATCGCCGGTGAAAATCGTCACGTCCTCGGGACGCGGACGCGACAGGATATTGAAGTCGAAGCGCGGGCCGGGCCTCGCGCCATGATCGCTCACCGTTTCGATCGGAATGAGGCCGAGATATTCGACGCGCTCGGCGACCTCCGCGGCGGTGGAAGCCGCGATCGACCCGCTCACCACTTCGCCATTAGGGGTCAGGGCCCGGTAGCGGAAACTTGTCATGGCTCACCGCACGGTCGTGACGCGAAGAACTTCGGCGGCGGAGGTGACGCCGGCGCGGCATTTCGCGACGGCGTCCTCGACCATCGTCGTCATGCCGGAGCGTCTTGCGGCGAGATCAATCGCGCGCGCATCGGCGTGCGGTCCGACAAGGTCGTACACTTCGTCCTTCAATTCAAGCGCCTCGAATACCCCATTGCGGCCGCGATAGCCGGCGCCGCCGCAGCGCTCGCAGCCGGCCGGTTCGTAAACGCAATCGCCGGACCGCAGGCCGAGTGCATCGAAGCGGGGATCGGTGGCAAGATCGCCGGGCGCGAGAATGCGTTTACGCTTGCACCGGTCGCAAAGGATGCGAACCAGCCGTTGCGCGATCACCGCCCGCAACGTCGATTTGAGCAAGAAACCCTCGACCCCAAGATCGAGCAGGCGCGGCACCGCCGCCGCGGCATTTTCCGTGTGAAGCGTGGTCAGCACGAGATGGCCGGTGAGCGCGGCATGCACGGCGATATTCGCGGTCTCGGCATCGCGCACTTCGCCCACCATGATGACATCTGGATCTTGCCGGACGAAGGCCCGCATCGCGGTGGCGAAAGTAAGCCCGATCGCGGGTTTCACCTGCGACTGATTCACCCCCTGGATCTCGTATTCGACCGGATCCTCGATCGTGAGAATCTTGCGCGATGGGTCGTTGAGGATCGAAAGCATGGTCGCAAGGGTCGTCGTCTTGCCGCTGCCGGTCGGCCCCGTGACGACGATCAAGCCATGCGGGAGCGAAAGCAACCGGCGCACGATTTTCTCATCGGCGATCGACAAGCCGAGTCTTGCAACGTCGAGCAAACCTCGATCGCGCGGCAACAGGCGGATGACGGCCGATTCGCCGTGCTGGGCCGGCATCGTGGCGACGCGAATATCGATCTCCGAACGTGCGATCTTCTGCCTTGCCGCGCCATCTTGCGGCAGGCGCCGTTCGGCGATGTTGAGGCCGGCCAGAATCTTGATCCGGGAGATCAGGGCTTGCGGCAAGGCATTGGCCGGCGCGGCCACCGCGCGGAGCAAACCATCGACCCGCATTCGCACCACGAGGCCGTTCCGGAACGGTTCGATGTGAATATCGCTGGCACGAAGCTCCAGGGCCTTTTCGAGCAAGTCGTTGACCGCGCGCACCACCGGGGCGCCGCTCGCCAGATCGCGTAGACTTTCAATGTCGTCCTCGGCGCGGGCGCCCAGGGCCTCGCTGTCCCCCGCCGTTGTCTCCTCGCCGCCAAGCTGCTCGCCGAGAACAGTCGCGATATCCTCGAAGGAGGCGATCTCGACCAGAACCGGTGCGCCAAGGACGATTTCGGCGGCGCGGACGGCGGCGGCGTCGCTCGGGTCGGCGACGGCAAGCTTATATTGACCTTTCGGCAGCTCGAAGGGGAAAACCGAGGTGTCGCGCAAGAAACGCGGCGAAAAGCGTCCGGTCAAGGCAGGCGCGGCAACGAGCTGGGGCAAGGTGAGCCGCTGCAAGCCATAAAATTGGGCGACTTCATCGGCAAATCCATTTGCGGTGAGCTCGGTCGACTCCCAAAGTTTGCGAAGGGACCGTTCCGGGTTGGACGCGCTCGATGACGCGGAGTCAAATTCCGTGTCCGAAAGCAGAAAATTCTTGTCCGCCAAATATTTTGCGAAGTCTTCAACTGCAACGGGACTCATGTTCACGTCTCTGGGCCGATGCAACTATTCACAATTATGACAGGCTTAGCCAGTGCATGGGCAGCGCCACCGATAAGGATTGGGTCTCGGCCCGTCCACCGCCTTTATCCGCGCTAGCTTGCCTCGCCATGGCCGCGAGGATACGACGTTGGCGGTCTCTTTTCCAACCATTTTGATAAGAAGCTCGCTCCCGCCTTCGATGACGGTCGATGCTGAGCGGTGCGATGATCTTGACGCCGGACGCAAAACTCGTCTTCCAGACGACTGGCCTAGAATTTCTGCTCAGAATTCTCGCGGGTGAGCCGGCCGACTACACGCGCTATGTGCCAGTCCTCGACAGGCTGCCCGCGCCAATCTTGCAGCTTCTCCGGCAAATCGACGGCGCCGCGAACGGGACTTCCAACACCCCGCCTCGCATCCAGCTTTCGAGCGCCCATGGCGTTCTCACGCTCGAAGCAAAATGGCTCGGGCCGGCGGGCGTCAGCCCCGCGGAAGTAGCCAACGACCCGAAAGCCTGCCTCATCGCGGTGACAATCGAACTGCGCGAGCACGCGATCGCGCACGCCGCGCGCATCTTGCGGGAAAGCGGCGCCACGCCGGCGCAAATGAAAGTTGGCATTCAGCTCGCGCTGGGCAAGGCGAAGCAGGCGATCGCGGAGGAACTCGGCGTCCAGTTCTCCTCGGTCGACGATCTTACGAAAAAGCTCTATCAGACTCTCGACGTTCACAATGCGGCCGAGCTATCCACGAAAATCTGGCTGAACCAAAGGCAAGTCGAGGCGCGCCAAAGTTTGCGGCACGCCGGGTAATCCGCGCCCGTCTTGCGCCTCACGGCCAATGCCGCGAAAATCTCGCCTCTCCATAGATCTTCATGATACCCCTCAATCGCTTGTTATGAAACGTTGGGGTCTTACTAACTTGGCGCGGCATCCTTCACAAACTGCGGGAGTTTGCCTGCGGGTTCGAGCCGATGCCGATTGCGCGAGCCTTGCCGATCTTTGGATGGCGAGCTGGCGGGAGGCCATGCCAGACATCGATTTCGCGGCGCGGCGGCCGTGGTTTCTCGATCATTTGCGGGCGCTCGAAGCGGCCGGAGCCATTACGATCTGCGCTTTTGACGACTTCAACCGGCTCCTCGGCTTCGTGACCTTCGATCCGGCAACGGCCTATCTCGATCAGCTCGCGGTCGCGCCCGAGGCGAAAGGAACCGGCGCGGCCCAACTCCTCCTTAACGAGGCACGCCGGCTTTCGCCGAACGGTCTCGTTCTCGACGTTAATCAGGACAATGCCCGCGCGCTAGCGTTTTACGAGCGCGAAGGATTTGCCAAGACCGCGGAAGGCGTGAACCCTCGTTCCGGGTTAAAAACATGGCGGCTGCGCCGGCTGGGAAACCCTTGAGTGATTTTCTGGGGCACGTCATTATTGCTGCACTTCGCCAGCCTCCAGCAATCGTGCGAAACTGAAAACAAACCCCCGTTGCCAGCCCTGGAGAACTGGCAACGGGGAAAAATTGTTTGCTGCTCTAAATGCCAATATCCTAAGTGGTTCGGTTCGTTCCCGCGCCCCCTGTTCAGGGGGTGCCGTTGCGGATATCGGCGGTTCGCGGCAGAATTCCGCGTCATTTTAGCTCCTACAACCGGCATTGTGGCTCCCGTGTTCAAGGCCGCTATTAGGGCGGAAGATCACGACAGATGACCTTTTTTGTTAGCCATTATTTATCATCTCTTTTTTAATGAGATGAACCGCTGTCCCGTCGCAATTACCGCTAGTTCGATATAAGACAAACGTCCGATGCGGAGCCAACGATGCTGCGATAACTTGCAATTCGATTGCGGTAGCGCCGATGCCGGAGGGGGAATCCGATGGGAGCGGTCGAGCATCTCAAAACATTGTGCTGCCTTGGGCTCAAGCCCGAGAGCGCGATGGTTGCCGTCGCGCCGGTGTTGCACGAGATCGTGCCGCATGGGTGGTCCCGCATGGTTCTCGTGGAGCCTGATGCCACCATGGGCGGCGGCTTTGCTGAGAACCCGGCGGTGGTTGCGCTCTTCCGTGAGCGTTTGTGGCGGTTCATGGATGATCCATCGGCTCCTGCTTCTCTGTGGGTCCCTTCCTTGCGCGCGAATGCGATCGGCTGGACTTTGCATTTCCAAGGGAGGGCCTGGCTGGAGAGCGGCTGGTATCGGGAAATGGAGGCACCACTCGATTCATGCTGGATTTTGGACGCGATGATCGGCAACGCTGGCCGGCCTCTTGCTTTCGCACACCTGATGCTGACGCGTCCACGCAGCGCCCGCCCCTTCGCCGTGGACGATGTACAGCGTCTCGACCGGCTGCGTCCCTGGCTCGCGCATGCGTTTCGTCCGCAAGCGTCTGATGAAGCGCGCAAGGAGAATCAGGACCTAGCGGGCATGGCAGGAGCGCCGGTGCGGAGCGGTGAGATGACCTTGACGCCGGACGCAAAGGTTGTGTGTCAGACACCCGGTCTCGAACAGCTGCTCGGAATTCTCGCCGGTGAGCCAGGCGGTTTCACGCGCTCTGTGCCAGTCCGCGATGGGCTGCCTGTGCCAATCTTAAAACTTCTCCGGCGCATCGGCGGCGCCGCGAACGGGACATCCAACTCGCCCCCTCGCATGCAGCATTCGACCGCCCATGGCGTTGTCTCGCTCGAAGCAAAATGGCTGGTTCCGGCGGGCGCTGTCCACCCAGACGCCGCGAGGGACCCGAAATCCTGTCTCATATCGGTGACGATCGAGCTCCACGAACATGCCATTGCCCATGCCGCTCGCATGTTGCGCGAACGCGGCGCGACGCCGGCGCAGGTGAAAGTCGGCATTCACCTCGCTCTTGGAAAGACGAAACCGGCGATTGCGGACGAACTCGGCCTCCAACGCTCCTCGGTCGCGGATCATTCCAAAAAGCTCTATCAGACTCTCGATGTTCACAATTCCACCGAGCTAGCCACAAGAATCTGGCTTGGCCAAAGGCACGACGAGGCGCGCCAAGATTTGCCGCGCGCCGGGTAGGTTTTTCCGGCACCTTCCTCAAGTAAACAGCCTGCGCATTCGCCTCGTCCAAAATTCCATCGCCGATTTTGGGGGAACCCAAGCCGCGCCGATCGAGGCCGGGATGTTCGATTGTACCCGGCCCAGTAGCAATGGAATATTATTCAACAGAATGAGCATTTTCACAGTACTAGACGAATTAGCGATACGGAGCTCTTGGAGCCCATTACGCGCGCAAAGGTCAATGCGATCATCGCTGATGCCCATGCGCACGGCATCGAATTGATGGTATTCGAGACCTATTGTAGCGAGGAACGGCAGCGGTCTCTTTTTGAGCAAGGCGCGTCACAGCTGCGGAAAGTCGGAGTCCATCATTACGGTTTGGCCGCCGATCTCGTGAAGAACATAAATGGCGAGCCGTCTTGGAAGGGTGATTTTTCCTTTCTGGGACACCTTGCCCGTCAGCACGGGCTGATCTCGGGGATTGATTGGGGTAACCCCAGCGTCCACCACACTTTCGTGGACAGTGACCATGTTCAACGGGTCACCGTGGGACGGCAAGCAAAGCTATTCTCCGGCGCATGGTATCCCGACGATGATTATGATCCATATAAAGATGGCGCATCGTAACATCGATAGCTTGGCGAGGCGGAGACTCTGCATTGCCGCGATTGTAATCCTGCTTGAATGCCCAGTCGCTCAAGCCTGTTCGCTTATGCGGGCTGAATATAAAAATGTCGCCGACGTGCGGGCCCGGTTACGCATTGGAGCGGTGTGCGGCGAATATATTTTCTCTTTCAAGACGCCGGCACAATCAGCGCAAGTGCCTCTCCCGGGGGTCATCGAACGAGTCCAGATTATGCGCTTTGATGCCAAAGGCCGGACGGTGCCACATAATCCTAGAGTGGCTCCCGCGACCTTCCTTCTGTCGGGGTTTAACAATGTGGCCGGCGTCGGAGACGGCACATGGAAACTGTTCCGCTGCAGGAAATAGCGGGCGGATAGAGTCCGTCGGCGATACACTATTGCTATCGCGATTTTTCACTTCGACGGAAAGAAGCTCCTGCATTCTGGATGATTGGCGGCGGCGAAGCGGACATCGGTGGAGCAGCAGTCGAGGCCGAAGTTGTCGACGAAGGTTCCCGGACGGCAAGCCGCAGGCAATAACAGTCGCCAACGTTTTCCTGGCTTTCCGCCCAATCTCAGGTCGGAGTAATTGCAGTTATTCGCGCGACGTTCTTTAGGATCGGATTGAGCCAAATTATAGGGCCTCTCGCCCATCTCGAGGCACCGGTGCCGCTTTGGCGGTGGAAGAGTTGTTCGGCCA
>QHBR01000099.1 GCA_003244015.1 Hyphomicrobiales bacterium
CCGTTTGCGAGCCGATTGACACCCATTGTTCGTGACTCTTGCGTCATGCCCGGCCTTGAGCCGGGCATCCAGACTCGGGTCATTGGCGTTTGGATGGCCGGGTCAAGCCCGGCCATGACGACGGCGTCCACCGGTCGTTCAAGGATGTGGTTCTTTTTGCCGCATCAGTCTATTTGCTGAGGTAGGATGTACTGAAGGTCTTTCGACCATTCATTGGGATACGACACCCGAGAGGAGATAGCCATGCCTCAGCCGGAACGAATTGAAACCCTTGTCCTTGGCAGTGGAAATGGCGGCATGTATCTGGCCTGGCACATGGCGCGTTCCGGGCGGCGTACAACCGTGGTGGAGCGCCGTTGGATTGGCGGCTCCTGCCCCAACATCAACTGCCTCCCAGCAAGAACGAGATCTGGAGCGCGAAAGTCGCCGACTTGGTGCATCACGCCGCAAGCTTCGGCGCGAAGACGGGTTCCGTTGCGATCGACATGGCCAAAGTCCGTCAGCGCAAGCGCGACATGGTCGAAGGCATGATCACCGCGACTTTGCAGCTATACGAGGCGAGCGGGGCGGAATTGATCATGGGAGCCGGGAGTTTCGTGGCCCCGAAAACGCTCGAGGTGCGCTTGAATGACGGCGGGACGCGCGTGCTGGCGGGCGATCAGGTTTTCGTCAATATTGGAACACACGCGACAGTTCCGAGCGTGCTTGGCCTCGATGCGGCCGGGCCGCTCACGAACATCGAGGCGCTGGAACTCGACTATGTGCCGCAACATCTGATCGTGCTCGGCGGCGGGTACGTCGGCCTCGAAATGGCACAGGCATATCGTCGCTTCGGTAGCCGCATAACGATCATCGAGCATGGACCTCAGCTCGCTGGCCGGGAAGATCCGGACGTCGCGGACGAGGTGCGGCGGATCCTCAGTGACGAAGGAATTGACATTCTTGTGGCGGCAGAGACACGCCGCGTGCAGGGCCGCTCAGGAGGGGATGTCAGACTTCTCGTACGCACGCCTTCAGGTGAGCAGACCATCGAGGGTAGCGACATCCTGGTCGCGGCAGGGCGCACTCCCAACACCGCCGGGATCGGGCTCGAGGTGGCCGGCGTTGAATTGGACGGTCATGGCTACATTAAAGTCAATGAGCGCCTGGAGACCAGTGCGTCCGAGGTCTGGGCGATCGGAGAATGTGCCGGCAGCCCACAGTTCACCCACGTATCCTTCGACGACTTCCGGATCATTCGGGACAATTTGGCCGGAGGGAACCGCGCTACGCGCGACCGGCTGGTTCCCTACTGCATGTTCACCGACCCGCCACTCGCTCGGGTCGGCTTGAGTGAAGGTGAAGCTCAGCGCCAGGGCATCGAAGCGCGTGTCGCAAAACTGCCGATGAGTGCCGTGCTTCGGACGCACACGATCGACGAAAGACAAGGCTTTATGAAGGCGCTTGTCGCCGCACGTGACGACCGCATTCTTGGCTTCACAATGATCGGCGCCGAAGCCGGCGAAGTCATGGCCGTGGTACAAATGGCTATCCTGGCGGGCCTGCCATATACGGACCTGCGCGACGCCGTTCTCACACATCCGACCATGGCGGAAGGACTCGGCCCTCTTTTCTCGAATGTGCCGCCGCGGCTCTCGTAAACAGCGGCGCACCGCAGAGCGGCATTCCGTTGAGGTCCTCACAGATTGGGGTATGGCCACAACCAGTTGCTGAAAGTCCTCCTCGGTGTAAAGTTCACCGACGGAATCGAGGAAGTCAGATCACAAGCTCAAGCCGCCGCCGCCTGATCCCTTCCATCACCAAGATTCGTCGATAGCTCTTGGCAGCCTGACGTGATCCTCTCTTTGTCAATGATACTAACAGTTGTGATTGGCTTCTCGATACAGCGAGCAAGCATTTGCATGGTGAAAGCTGTGGTACAACCCGCAGAGCATTCATGCTGATTAGCTTCGCTAAAACCATTCTTTGGATGGAGCTTGTTACGATACCGCTTACATGGCTCTTTCCCGATGTGCGCGCGAACCGTCACATACTGGGTTTTTCCTGGGCGGAGGTTACCGAAGGGTTTGTAATCGGTATTGGCGCGGCAGTGAATCGCGCATGCGCTATCTCGATCCCACGAGATACGCAAGAAGATGGATGAACTTCTCGCGGCGGCGGTCGAGGAAATCATAAAAGTGGCCGTGCAGGAAAAGGCGTATCGCGGACAGGCCTAAGCAGCGAGTCGCTGGCTCTTTGGCGGTTCCGTTGTTTAGGCTGAGTTTTGCCGCGGCGTCTAACCAGTCAGCAAGGCCGCGGCAGCAACACCGCCGCCCCTTCCAGCCTGCCCGCCCGCAGATCCGCCAACGTTGTCCAGCCCGCCGAACTTTTCCAAAACGATTGCACGCATAGCGGTTCTCCTGGGTATTGGCAGCTCGCGTGTTCGACAGCCGCAGCAGACTCGGACGGGTCGCCAGGTTGCGGATTCAGCGGGGGAGGAAGTCGCGGATGGCCGCGGCAGTCTCTTGGGCGTGTGTCTCCAGCGCGAAGTGGCCGGTGTCGAAGAAACGGACGACCGCTCCGGGAATGTCGCGCTTGAACGCCTCGGCGCCGGGCGGCAGGAAGACCGGATCGTTCTTGCCCCACACCGCCAAGAAGGGCGGCCGGTGCGTCCGGAAATATTCCTGGAAAGCCGGATAAAGCGCGATGTTGCTCTTGTAGTCGCCGAACAGGTCCAGTTGGACCTCATCGGATCCGGGACGGGCCAGGTAGAAGTTGTCGAGCGAATAACCGTCCGGCGAAACGGCGGTCGCATCCGGGACGCCGTGGGTGTACTGCCAGCGCGTTGTCTCGGGCGCAAGGAAAGCGCGGAGTGCGTTCCGGTTGGCTTGCGACGGCTCCTTCCAATAGGCGCGGATTGGATTCCAGCCGTCGCTCAGCCCCTCTTCATAGGCGTTGCCGTTTTGCGAGATGATCGCCGAGATACGCTCGGGATGGCGAACGGCGAGCCGGAAACCGGTCGGCGCGTCATAATCGAAGACGTAGACCGCGAACCGATCGAGCCCGACCACCTCGGTGAAGCGCTCAATGACACCTGCGATGTTGCCGAACGTGTAGGTGAACTCGGCCCGCGCCGGCATGTCCGACTGGCCGAAGCCGGGCAGATCGGGTGCGATGATGTGGAAGCGATCGGCCAGGAGCGGGATAGGCGCGCTGGCCGCTCCGGCCTCGCGATAGAAGACATTCAAACCGTCCACGTTGGCGGTGCGGTATGTGATGTCAGTCATGGCGTTTGTCCTTTTCGAAAGTAACCTTTATGGGTGTATAATGGAGGTTAGTTGGATTACTTTTACATCTTCTAAGCCCCTCTCTACAAAATATTATCATCGAACTACCTAAGGCAGAAGATACATTGATGGAAAAACAAGTGATATAAGGCAGCAGATATGAAGAGAATTACGAATCTCACACTTCTCAAGGAATATGAAGATCTTTGCGATAAATACATTAAAATGAAATAATATATTTGCTTTTCTTAAGTAGCATTGGTGGCTTATAGGCTCCGTGACCGGTTATGCGACTCAACCAAAGCGAGCGCGACGGCGAGGCAGCGCCTTCGACTCCGCGCCGAACCACGGTAATATGACTGTCCAATTGCGGTTACGGGGTCTCGGGGAACGCCGATGCACACTATCAAATATCGATTGAGCGACGAAAGGTTGCGTCCGCGCCGGACCAAGCTCGAAATTCCGGGATGGGCCGGCAAACCCGAGCCCCGCGCCGACGGCTCTCACGAATATGCGTGGCATTGCGTTCCATTCGCGGAGGCTGCGCAATATGGCCTCGAGGTATTCTATCCATACGACAACGAGTTGCGCGTGAGCACCAAAGACGGGCGCCTCGTGTTCGACGGCGATTTTGGGCCGGCTCCCGGCGATAGCCGGTTGTGGCCGCCGTTTAGGACCTTCGGCGATCAATTTTATACGTATCAGCTACTTCTCGACTTGAAGGTCGAAGCGGGGCTGGCGATCAAGATCGAGCCGCATCCACGCTTTTATACCGACCCAACCGGCAGTGTTCCGATCGCAGTGCCGGCGCTCATGCGGAATTGGTGGCCCATGATGTTCTTCATGGTCTTCAAATCGCCGGATGAAGGCCGCACGCACACTTTCAGGCCCAACGAGCCGTTCGCGCAGTTCATTGTGATCCCGGAAGAGTCCAATTTCGACCTCGTCGAAATGAGTGAGGAGGAAGCTGCCGAGCGAGAATTACAGGCCCGGCGTATCCACGAGAGCCGCGCTACTCTGTCTGCGGGCACCCAATGGACTTCGGCGTCGAATACGGTATTCGACGCCACTTACCGGCGTATTCATGGCGCAGCGAGAAAACTTGCGCCGCGCTAGCGCAAGCCGGCCCGGATAAAAAGGATCGTCCGATCGTATGGGGATCTGGCGGCGATCGCCGGTCGTTTATCATCGTTGAGTTGGACGGCCCGCATCCGGTTCCCGCGGCCGAGCTGTCCGCCTATCAACAGGAATAGTACTAATTTGGTCAGTACCCGTCACGGTCATGGTGGTGGTGATGATGATACCCGCGATGGTGATGGTGGTCCTGATACCCGCGATAGTGATGGTGGTCCTGATACCCGCGATGGTGATGGTGGTGATGATGATCGTACCCATCTTGCGCTAGTTTCAAGTTCGGGTCTTGCCCGGCCTCCGCCTTGGCGCGCGCCGCTTCCACCGCATCGGCGGCCATTAGTAGGGCGATCGCATTCGGAATTGGCTGGAGCAGCTCGGCATATGACCGGGCATTCAAGACTTCAGTTGCTTCCCGCGCCCGCGCCGCCTCCACCGCGGTCATCATTGCAAAGGCGGAGACTGCGCCTACAAGGCCTGCGATCTTCTTGTCCATGTCGACCTCACCGGAAAATTCATGCTAGTGCGCAAAATCACGCTCGCTTGCAACTAGCGCACTGACCAACCAAAATCAATGAGACGAACGGAACATTATCCGGCATTCCCCAAATTATGCCCCCGCCAACTGCCTCCGCGCCCATTGCAAGGCGCGGGTTTGCGCCTATCGGGCCCAGCAACGCAGGCGGCCGCCGTCGAGACCGGCCGGCGCCGCTCACCGCGCCTTTGGAAAATTACGAAAGAGCGGCAAGACGATATAATAGAGACTCACCACTATTAGCACGGCCTTGCTCAGAAATCCGGCCTCCGGGAGGCCCTGGACCATGGCCGCGATCGCGGCGGCGCACCATAAGCCCGTCAACGTAATCGTTACCGGGCGCAGGCGCACGACGCGCATCGGGTGAACGAAGGGGACCGGCGCAAACATCAGGCACGCGAAGACGATGATGACGAACGTGCAAATGAGCGGCCCCGGCCGCAACACCAAAATATATAATACGAGAACGTTCCAAATCGCCGGAAACCCGCGAAACCAGAGGTCGTGGGTCTTGATGCGCCGGTCGGCGAAATAGAGCGCCGAAGCCGCGCAGACAACGCAGCAAACGAGGCTCGCGAGCGGCGGCCAAAGCAGGCCGGAACGCCACAAGGCGACGAGCGGCACCACGACATAGGTGAGGAAATCGACGACGAGGTCGAGAATAACGCCGTCGATATGCGGCGCCGTCTCTTCGACCTTGTAGCGCCGCGCCAAGGCGCCGTCCGCGGCGTCGACGGCCAACGCCGCGCCAAGCCAGGCGTACATTGCGCTAAATCGCCCTCCGGTAGCGGCGAGCAGCGCGGCGAACCCCAAAGCGGCTCCGCAGGCGGTGAAACAATGAACGAGATAGCCGGCGACACGAGGGGGCATGGGGAATTCACAAGACCGGAGACGGCGCCTCCCAGTCTAGTGTTTCCGGGATCGCTTTACAATTGCGGCCTTTTTTTCTCCAAACGAAGGGCCGCGGGTTTGGGTTGTTTTGTTGGATGCAGGCGTCGACAGCGTGTTCGAGTTTGGCGAGTAGAGCCATGGCGAATTTTGGCTGACGGCGCGATTCAACATCTCGCCGTAACGGCAGACCCGCAGGTCCAAATTGCTTGGATCCGCGGACCTTCCGCTGCGCTGGCTCCGGCCCGTTGCCGGCGGCACGTCCTCGCGCGATCACCCCGGCGGTTTTTTGCCGCGCGCGGATGATTGTCGCCCCCCATTCCGTTTGTCGCACTATACCGGGCGCGCGCGGCGCCACGTCAGGACGGTATTCACGGCATAGTTCCAGACCGACGTAATAGCCATCCCGCAGATGCCCGCCAAGCACCCTGCTATGCCCGCTTTGAGCAGGAAATTGAAGGTCATGCCTGTAAACGCGGCAATTATTTGCGCGGCCGCGAACGACGCGCGCGATTCGAAATGCAGCGCCGCCAAAACCGCCATATGGAGAACGAAGCCCAGCGAGCCGATAAGCGCGAAAACCACGAAGCGCGTGGGGATCACGCCGCCTGCGAATTTATCCACCAGCAGGAACAAATATTCGAGCTCGACGTTCGCCTCGAGCTTGCTCACGCCCACGCGGCGCGCGCGGAAGTGATAAGGAACTTCCGCCACGCGCACCGGCTGTTCCGCCGAAGCCAGAAGGTCGACGAGAATCCGTACCGGTCAGCCGGCGCGCCACGCTCTGCAATAATTCCTGCGTGACCAGAAAACAACGCTCATCGGATCAGAAACCGGCTTCGCGAGCCCATATTGCTGAGCCAAGCGCAAAGAGCGGTGCGTGATGGCGGCTTTCCCAAATTTGCCAGCGCAGCAGCGCACGAAATAAGACAAACGAGGCGACAAACCCCGCGGCGTACCAGAGCGTTGCGCGTGGCGCCGGAATCTGCCACCGCTTCCAAACCAGCAGAGATTCAATATCTCGCCGTGACGGGAGCCCCGCAGATCCAAATTGCTTGGATCCGCGGACCATCCGGGGTGTCGACCTGTTGAAAGGCGTAACACTCTATTCTTGGCCGATGATAGACATATCCAAAAGGATAGGGGACACCAAAAAAGGGCATTCCATCGACGGTCCCCACCGGCCGCGCCTGCGAGGAAACCGACAATACCATCATGCCCACGCACATACAAGCCGCACCAAACTTCCGGAGTATCATTTTGGCTGTCCGTTATGTCGAGAAGGATCGCAAACTTTATCGCATGAGTTGCCGCCCGGAGCAAGCGGGACTGCCATTTCGTTCAGGTAAAGCCTTGTATTGATGCAATTTTGACACAGATCCGGGGCGACGGCGGTCAGGCTTTTTGCCACCTATCGGCAAAGGGATGCTGGGGCGCCGACCTCGCTTGCCAGCGAAACCCAAGATCGCGGATTTCGGCTTCGAGGCACTCGACCTCAAGCCGCAGCGCCCGACCGGCGGAGAAGATGAACTCCACATAACCTTCCGGCGGGCCGGTTTCCTTAAAGCCGATATCCAAGAGATTGAGAACGAGCGCCCCGTCTCGACAATGAAAGCCCCGGCACGAGACCTTGAGCACGCGCCCGAAATGCAAGCCCGTCCGGGCCCGCTCGCAGCAAGGGCGTCCCCCTTTTTTCGCGGCGGCCCGCACCCAATCGAACCTCGCCGCGACCATCGCGAACTGTTTCGTTTGGGGCACAAAGGCCATGTCGCCGACCCGCACCAAGGCATCCTGAAGATTTGCCGCGATCACCGCGAGATCGTCGGCGTCGAAGGCGATCAATCGAGGAAGGTCCGGCATCGGCGCCTCTGGATGGAATATGGCTGTCTGAAGCCGTAACGCGCGGGCTCCTGGAGCCGTGCGGCGTGGCTTCTAGCCGGAAACCACTAGAAAGACAAGCAAAGCGCGCGCCGCGTTGCAAGAAGTGGGGAGATATATGAGGGCATCTCGAAAAAT
>QHBR01000242.1 GCA_003244015.1 Hyphomicrobiales bacterium
TTAGCTCCCAAATCGGTTGACCAACCTCTTGAATCAAAACATTGTTAATCAGGTCTTAACCCTAGATAAGTTGCCAAAAAGCAGAACAGGGTATTATAACCCTGGCGGGTACAGAAAAGAACAAACTTTCATTTCCAGACCGAGGGCCAGTCGATCTTGAGGCCGTTTTCAGGTCGGGGGCTATAGAGCGTTCCGGCCGGAAATTTTGGATCTTCCATCGCCGAAGCCGAGGAAATGTCGCTGCTCGCTCCAGTCATGCGGCAGGTCCTTGCTCAGTCGCAAGAGCCGCGTCGGCGTCAGCTCGATTGACTGACGGCCCTCGAGGAGCGCGCGCACCATGTCAGGAGAGAGCGAGTGGGGACCCGCCGATGACATGCAAGGCTATGGCTGGGCAGGCTGGGCACTGTTCGTCGGTCCCGAGGATGCCTGGGACGGGGACGTGAGCGAGCAGTACTCCGATCAGCTCTTGAACCTCACGACGATCCCGCGCTTGACGAGATGCGCAAGCTCGTTGGCAGCCCAGTTCGTCATGCGGACGCAGCCATGCGAGGCGCTCTTATCAATCTTCGAGGGATCGGGTGTGCCGTGCAGGCCGTAGGTCGGCTTGGTTAAGGCGATGAAGACCGAACCGACGGGATTGTTGGGACCGGGCGGAAGCCTGAGCTTCTCCTTGTTGTCGCCCTGCTCGAAATTCTTGTCCGGATCGTAATAGTAGATCGGATTATAGGCCACGCCTTTGACCTTGTAGGTGCCCGATGGCGAGGGAAGCTCGCGGCTACCGATCGTCGCGGGATAGGCGACGAGGACGTGGCCCTTGCGGTCGTAGCCGAGCACCTGGCTCTTCTTCTTGTCGACGACGATCGTCTTTAGGGCGCCGTGGATCGGCTGCGGCTTGACCTCGGCAACGAGAATCTTGGTGCCAGCCTTCGAGAGATCGATACCATGGTTGAGCGTCGCCAGCAGGTCCTCGCCCATGTGGAACATCGCACCGATCTTCTGCGATGGGCTGCGGTAGCCAATCGCCTTAAGCTTGGCGAGTTCGCCATAATCCTTGGGCAGGTTGGGGAAAAACGGTCCTTCGACATTTTGGTCGGTGAGGACATATTCCATCAATACTGGGCCGCCGGTCTCCGCTAGGAGCGACGACCAGACGTTATCGTCGAGTCCCTTCGTAATCTTAAGCCCCTTAGCCTTTTCGTAAATCTCGAGCGCATGCACGAAGTTCTCACCGTCGCGCCCGTCGATCACGACGAGCGACGCGTGCACGCGGTCGAGCATCACCTCGGCGCGAACGATCGCAGGGCTGACGCCATCGTTGACGCCGGTATCGGTCACCTTGGCGCTATTGATGATGTCCATGGTCGGCGACGGAATGGATGTCGCGGTCGGCGCAGGCGGCGTCGGACTGGCAGGCAGTGCAGGCGAGGGGGACGCATCGGGTGCGGGCGCGGCTGTTTGGCCCCGTGCCATCGTCAAGGATGCGAGAAGAGCTATCAATGTTGCACTCAACCTCGCGGCTCTCTTCATGCGTCAACCCCTGTTTGGTTCATGGCCGAAATTAACGCGGCAGAGCCGGAAAGTCATGGAAATTACGGGCGCCCGGACATGCGCTGCGGCTGAGCTTGTCTTGCAACTTGAGGACGACCCGCCGATGACACGCAAGGCTATGGCTGGGCACTGCGCGTCGGCCTGGGAGCGCTTCGTCTGACCGCCGCCAAGAGCACCGTCCGCTGTCTCCGGATGCAGCGCCTCATAGATTTCTTTGCGGCGACGGTTTTTTATCTATGCCGCGTAGAAGAATCTTCCTCCTGCCACCAGCGGCGGATCGTCGCGACGGACGCGCGCATGGGTGCATCGCCTGTTGAAGAGATAATTCGATCGTGCTGGCCGTAGACGAAGAGAGAACAGCGGGCGCTGGCTGGTGGGAGGTGTGCTGGCCGCACGGCGGGGCCCCGCGCAACTCGGGAGAGACCCACCGTCCCACCGCGCCCTAAAATCTCGTTAGGGCTCATTTCCAAACCGCGGGATTTTTCGAATTCTTCACCCGTGGCATGTGAGTTCGGGCGCGGATGGCTTCAATTCACTTGCAAGCCGGAACCAATGGCGTTTCCCCTTGATCTCACTATGGTAAAACTTGTCTGCTGAGGGGGCCACTTTGAACCCCTCCCAAACGGCGGGAGGTATGTTTTTAAATAGGTAGAGTTTCTGCTGGCCGGTCTTGACCTTGAGCACAAAGTACCCGAGCGGGCCGCTTGGGCAATATTCCGCCCATTCGATCCAAAGACCGTTCGGGGTCGGGTGCCGCTCGCATTTGAGGCGTTCGTGAACCCATGCTTGCGCATTCTCGAATGTGTCTCGCGGTGGGCAGGCAATCCTTGCCTCGGCCTGAACAAGCTTGGGCGTGGGCTTACCGAAGTCGTCGAAGACGTTAGAGTCCTTGGGCTTTGGGGCAAGTTGGAATTCCTCCCATTGATCAGTCTTTGGGGGTGGTTGGTCAGGCGTGCTAGGCGAGGTCCGCGCGTTCTTGGGGACCAATTGGGGCGCACTTCCGGACCGGGCCTCCGACTCGCGCGGCGTGGCCCGAGGGGCTTCAGCCAGCAGCGCCAAATGTAAGGGGAGTTGATTGGCGTCCGGCGCTGCACGCGGCACAACGTTCAACGCCTGAGGGCTGCCCGGCACGGGCGAGGGCTTCGCCTGGATCTGAGGTGGTACCGGCTCGCTGTCGGATCGAGGCTCGGCGGGAAATTCGAGCGTTGTGCCGATACCTGGGCGGTCCTCGTCGCCGGCAGGCATCCGCGCGGGCGACGTCGTGCTTGTCACGTCGCCCGGTTGATACGGCCTCCTTGAGGGCCGCCGCCGCGACGTGGGCGTCGAGATGCATGCGCAAGACACGCCGCCCGCGCTCAGCCGGCACATCGAAATCACCGCGCGCTAATGACGCCGAAGCTGAATTTGTGACCCGGCACGTCGAGGTGGGAGAACACGCCGGTGTTCGGCCCACATGGGTTCCTCTTGGCGCGGCAGGAATTTTAGGCATCATCCTCGCTCTCCTCCCGTCGCCGATCGAGGCTGCTCGAAAAAAGCCCGCGCCCATTGGGGTGGGATCGCGGCAGCCTCCCATTCCGCAGCCCAGGCCGACGCTCGCAACCCCAGCGCCAAACGAATCGTCTTCTGAACCCGCGCCGGCCCCGCCGCAACGCTCTATTCAAACAACGGCTAGGGATGAACAGGATGTTTCGAAGCGCTGTCTGGCCGACCTCGAGACGCTTGGAGTTAAGTTCGCACCTGCAGCGTCTCAGCGTCTCGACAGCCGGTGCCCAGTGGTCACGCCCATCGATGTCTCATCCCTCGAAACGCCGGCCGGCCGAATTGCTTTTCCGGACAAGCCGACATTCAACTGCACCTTTGCCCTCCAGTTCGCGGGTTGGCTTTCCAACGTGGCAGCGCCTTTGGTCAGGGTTCACGCCGGGAGCGATCTGGCGACTGTCACCACCGGCCCAGGCTATGTCTGTCGCGGCCGCGACGGCGATCCACTCTCGCAAGACAAAATAAGTGAGCATGCTTCCGGTGATGCCGTAGACATCACGAGTCTGGGTTTAATCGATAAGCGCCATATTGCCATTGCAGATGTGGCTGACGAAAGCAATCCGAACCACCGACTGCTGATGGCCCTGCGGCCCTGCGGCTACTTCACCACCGTCCTGGGGCCAGGCGCCAATGCAGCCCACGCCAACCACTACCATCTGGATCTCGGCGTTCATGGCAACAGCGCCAGCTACCGCATCTGCGAATAGGGGACTGTACGCGGCGGGACAATATTAGGCAGCGATCTGGTCGACCTGCTGCGCGAATGAATCCTTGCGTTCCGCTGTTGCCTTTATAGATTAGCAGTTGTTGGGCGACAACGGTGCAACAATGTCTCATGATGTCGCCCTAAACTTCGCGACGCGCTGCCTTCGTAGATGAAAGCGAACACCGACTTGGCTTGGCGAAACACGGCACAATTGTTTATTTACGGAGTTGCAAAACATGGCGCGTGGAATTTCTTCGATCGTGAGAACTGCGGTGGTCGTTGGAGCGATCGGCTTTGGAGCAGGCGTTTATCTCGTACCGAACGAAAAGGCCGACCAATTTCGCGCTATAGTGCAGGGTGGGCTTGGCGCGATCGATCGAGTCGTTCATTCCGACAAGGCTAATCCCGACATTCACCCTTCGGAATCGTCACAAACGAACTCCCCTGCGGAGACATCTCGTACAGAGGCGCAACCAGATCTCCCGGCGGGATCGCAGGGCTGGATTGGCGTCCAGATTCAGCCGGTAACTACGGAAATCGCCGATAGCCTCGGCCTGAAGTCCAACAAAGGCGCCCTCGTCGCGGAAGCTCAGCAGAATTCTCCGGCAAGCGCGGCCGGAATAAAGTCGGGCGATGTGATCCTCGGCATCGACGGGGAGCGGATCGATGGTCCGCGCGACCTCACCCGCCAGGTGGCGGCCCTCGGCCCCGGCAAAAAGGTGGATTTGATCTATTGGCGCGATGGATCGGAGAAAACCACGTCGGTAAACCTTGGCTC
>QHBR01000073.1 GCA_003244015.1 Hyphomicrobiales bacterium
CCGTTTGCGAGCCGATTGACATTCAACGGCAAAGCGATGTGGACAGCGGACAGGGGAGTCGGATTTAAGAGCGCAGGCCTGGCGGTCGATGCTGACGGAGCTCCCAACTCATATCAGGTGGACGGGAACGGCCTTTCGTTTACCTGTGATGGAGTAACGGCGATTGGTTCGACGCCAGATACCGATCCAAAACATTGGCAAGAGAAATGCCGGGCAGGCTTTGCCAAAGCCCGCGCCACTGGGGACTATTCCAAGCTCAGGATCTTCGGGTTTCAAACAGACGCGCGAAATACGCCGCTTGTTCAAAAAGTTGGGGACCCGCTTCCCGACGTTGGTTACATAAGTACGACCTCTGTGCCAGTATCCGATGGCCCTAGCGGGACCCAGCGCCACTGGGTGGACGCAACCCAAATACCATATGTGGTACTATCGGGGTCGTTCATTACCAAATTCGGGGTCTCTCCAGGGGATGTAGTGTTAGTGTTCCGCCCCAAAACGGGAAGGGCGTCATTTGCTGTGTATGGCGACGGAGGAAAACTTGGTGAAGCGTCGGTGAGGCTCCACCAGGATCTCGGTAGCGATCCAATTGTCACTCGGGGCGGCGTAGCTCGTGCCAAACGAGGAATTGAAGATAGCATTGTCACTATTGTGTTTCCTGCCCACACCACTAATCCTACAGTTGATGCAGAGAAGTGGCGCTCCGAAATAGAGCGAGTTGGAACAAAGGCTTTGGCTGATTGGGGAGGCATCGATCATGTGAAGGCTTGCGCGAATTAGCTCCAAGGTAGACTGAAACAAATTTACGGTCTCATGGTGCAACCACACCAAGTTGCCAACATTCGCTTTAAATCAAGCCGAAGTTCAAATCGAACACTGAGGAAGTTTTCGGCTAGGCCGTCTTTAGATGCCGGTCCGACCGATAAAGCTTTCGCTATGCCTTTCACTGGGAGGAATGCGTTAAGTCGCAGTCCCATGCAGATCATAGGTATCGGCCCGCTCGATTTTCACGGTGACGATGTCACCCTGCCGCAAGGGCGGTGCGAGACGATGTGTACCTTGCCGTCGATTTCGGGCGCCCGGTTTGCGGCTTTGCGTGAGCCGCTCAGCCAATCGCCACCAGGCCTTTGGCGAAGCGCTGCCCATTGGCGGCATACTGCGCGGCGCTGTCGCGCAGCTCCCGGGCCGACGCTTCATCGAGGGTACGCGCGAGGCGGGCCGGGCTGCCGATAATCAGGCTATCGTCTGGAAACTCCTTGCCTTCGGTCACCAAGGCATTGGCGCCGACGAAACAATTGCGGCCAATTCTGACGCCGTTCAAAAGCGTCGCGCCCATACCAATGAGGCTGTTTTCGCCAATCGCGCAGCCATGCAGGATCGCGCGGTGGCCGATCGTGCAATCTTGACCGATGGTCAAGGGAAAGCCCAAGTCGGTGTGCAGCAGCGATCCATCTTGCACATTGGAGCGGGCGCCAACGAATATCTCTTCGATGTCGCCGCGCAGGACGGCGCCGAACCAGATCGATACACCGATTTCGAGCCGCACCTTGCCGATGACTTGCGCGCCAGGCGCGATCCAGAACCGGCCATCGCTTGGGAGAATGGGCGAAATTCCATCGAGCGCGTAAACCGGCATGTTCATTGAACTCCAACGGCAAGACGATCGTCTCGAACAAACGTGGTCTTACTATTCATGGAAACTGCCGGTCATGGTTTAATCGCGAGTGCACAGAAGCTCTTATCCCGCTCCAACACGTGCGCCTTGGCGAACCCCGCCGCCGTGAGCGTGTCAGTTAGTCCGGTGTTTGGCTGCCCAGAATAGGCGGTGAAGCCGAGCGCAACTTTTCCACCAGGCTTGATGACCCGCCGCATTTCCCGTAAGCCCGCCACGGCGTCGGGCCAGACTTGCATGGAGTTAATCGCCAGGGCCTTGTCGAATGTGTTGTCTGCGAATGGCAAACTCGTTACGGAGCCGCGCCGCAAGTCCACCCGGCCACTCGCGATTGCTTGCTTGTTCCGGGTTGTGGCTTGCGCGACCATTTCCTTGGAAGGATCCACGCCTGCGACATTTCCCGCCGATGCCGAGCTGGTTAGCAGCTGAATGCCTACTCCAGGGCCAAATCCGATCTCGACCATTTTATCGCTGGGCTGGACGTCGAGCAGATCGATGACCCAAGCGGCGCACGTCCGGTTCATGCCCGCCAAAATAAGACCACCTAATCTTCCCAGGAAACCTTGGGGACAACCAAATGCGCGCCTCAAAAGGCTATTTTCACGACTCAATTTGCACTCCGTCTGACAAGAGCGGTTGATCCCTTATCGCCCAGCTTTTCATAATTCGTCGAGATCGAAATCGAGGATCGCCATCTGCAAGGTAAAACTCTTCGCCTTGGGATCGTCCGACGAGATCACGCCGAGAAAATCGCCGCCATTGGTCAAGTCGGCGGAATCGCCTTTTTGACCGCGCGGCACGACCGTCAATTTGGCGGTCTCGAAAAGACGCCGCAAATAATCCTGCAACACCGGCCGCTCGACGGGGATCTTCATCTCGAAGGAGAAAGACCTGTCGCCGTCCTCGTCATCGACCGTGATCGCGCCGATCCGGCGCTCGCCAAGCTGCACGTCGGCATCGTCCGGATTACGTTTGCCGGGAGCAACCTTGATTCCCTGATTGTCGAGGGATTTGCGCAGGAATTCCTGCAATTTCCGCAATTCCGCTTTATCCACGACGCGCTCCCAAGGCACCCGCTCTCACGGGACCGCGAGCCGCTCACCGGCTGGCAGGGCCAAACCCCTGCCAGAAAAGTCCGCGGGCGGCAACCTCGGCCAACTTCAAATCAAGGGCACCTCGAAAAATAT
>QHBR01000226.1 GCA_003244015.1 Hyphomicrobiales bacterium
CCTTCGCCGGACATTTGCGGCGCTCATTCGGTTTTTTCCCCCCCGCCGTCTATCGAGTCGAGCCCCGCCCCGAATGAGCGCCGCAAATGTCCGGCGAAGGTGGGAAAATCGACCCTGCGCATAAAAACGCTCCGCGAGGACTCGAAAACCAGCCGTTCGCTGCGAAAACGCGCGTCATCGAGTGTGAGCGGAAACCGCACGATCTTCGCCAGACCGCGAAGTCCAGTTCGCACAAACGTGCCCGCCCGCAGCAACGGTTCGAGACGCTCCAGCGGCGCGTCGAGCACAGCTAAATGGTCTTGCATAATAAAAGGACTACTGTTCATCGCTGCCCGCTCGTCGCGCGCCGCCGATTCGTCCGCGCCGGCACCACCCGTTGGATGGGACAGGCCAGGGCTTTCCGACGATGCGGGTTGCGCCCCGGCCGGCACGACCGGCCTTGCGCCGGCCGGCGCCGGCGCCTCTTTTGCTTCGGGATTCACGCCAGATCCGTCCATTGCTGCTCCAAACAATTCGGGACCGCCAACCCGATTGCAAATCGGCCGCCCGTCGAATGCCCCTTTGACCATGCCGCCAGATAACGCTCTTTTTGCAAACCCGGCAACGAACCGCTTTCCCTCAGGCGAGGGCGGCCGACAGGCTGACGAGCGAGAGACCGGGATGAAAGAAAGGATCGTCTCGCAACCGGTCGGCCCAGCGTTGGCGGAAGTAGGCGCGCTCGGCCGCGTGCGTGTCGAGACGCCGGAACGTCGCCTTGCCGCGGCTTGCCGATTCGAAATGAACGACACGCGCGAACGGCGTCCACAGGGCTGCGAATCCGAGCTCTTCGAGCCGTAAACAAAGGTCTATGTCATTGTATTCCACCGGGAGACGAACGGCATCGAACCCGCCGGCGGTCGCGAATTTCGCCCGCTCAACGGCAAGACACGCTCCGGTGACCGCCGATGCCTCGTGAAGGAGAAGATTGCGGCCGAGCCAGCCCGGCTCGCCATCGCGGAGCCCCGCATCGAAATGCCCGGCGCCCTCGCCAATCCCGAGGACCACTCCGGCGTGTTGAATTCGCCCGTCCGGATAAAGGAGCTTGCAGCCGACAGCGCCAACTTGCGGGTCGATGGCCCGTTCGGCAAGCTCGCGAAGCCATTCGGGCTCGATGATTTCCATGTCATTATTCAAGAAAACAATGACGTCGCCCCGCGCCTTTGCGGCGCCGAGATTGTTCAAGGCCGCGAAATTGAAAGGCCCGGGAGCACGCAGCAGCGTGACGCGCTCGTCCCTGGCGGCCGATCGAAGCAGGCTCAGAGCCCGCGGATCGGTGCTGCCATTGTCGACTATGACGAGATCGAGCCGCGCGAACCGGGTTTTCTCCAAAATGCCGGAAATCGTCCGGCGCAAAAAATCCTCGTTGTCGCGCGTCGCCATCACGATTGTCGCGCTTGTTTCGGGTGCTCGCGGCCGACGAGGCTCGCTCGACGCGGTCACGTCCTGCTCTTCGCGGCGTCTTTCTCTCGTTTGCACGAGAAAACGCCTGATATGGCGAACGTCTCGACGCCCCAGACCGCGGAGGACGTTTTGGACAAAGCCGGCCTCAAGGATGGGGACTTTAGCCAAACGAATCCGGCTCCGCGCGTGGCCGAGCCTCGTCAACATCAATCGCCCAACATATGGCCTCACGGCCTGCAAATGGGCGCTCCAATCCGGTTTGAATATTGGCGCCTGGCCCTCCGCCGTTGCGGTCTCCTCGTCGC
Organism: Hyphomicrobiales bacterium; assembly: GCA_003244015.1. Taxonomy (GTDB): domain Bacteria; phylum Pseudomonadota; class Alphaproteobacteria; order Rhizobiales; family Beijerinckiaceae; genus Methylocapsa. The sequence continues at coordinate 1,746 of QHBR01000226.1, forward strand.
AATAAAGTACCAAGGCACCCGGCGCCCTCAAGCTAGCCTCGATAAAACATGCGAGCGCATGGGGCGCGAGACGGTCGCCAAATTCCACGAAAGCAACAAAATCCGCGTCTTCGCTATCAAGGTTCATCCGTTCGCCGCGCATCGCAAGCCGGGCATCCTTGGTCAGCCATGAATTGAGCCGGCCGTTGGCTGCGGCGTCCTCCGAGGTTCCGAGAATCGTGAGTGTCCAGCGCGGGTAGAGTTGGTCTCGAAGCGACGCGATGGTTTCCTCGATTTGCGCCGCCGCGGTCTCTGCTTCGAGGCGAACGAGCAGCCTTGCAGCCGGCGCGCGCGCCCAGTCGCAGCGCGGGCTCTCGAATTCATCGAGACGAGCGGCCACCGAGAGCCTGTCGCGATAGGCGGGCCATGCGGTCAAGGGCGCGCCTTGAATGGACCAGCGGAGATTTTCTTGGGCTTCCTTCCGCCACCCCAGAAGCCAGGTCCCCGCCGCACTTAAGAACCGGCCTTTGTTACCCGCCAGTCCCATGGCCAGCAAAGCGAGACTTGATAAAGGTTCGATCTCCTCGATGTTAAAGCAAAAACGGCCGGGCTCGGAAACCGGCGATATCCACACCGCGGTGGCTTCCGCGGGCACGATGGCAAACCAATCCGCGCGTCCAAGAACAGGGCCTGGCAGCAGATGCCAGCCGATTTCCGCCGAGCCTCGCCGGTAGCTTACCAACGGCCGCACCGGCCGGTCGTAAAGCCCGAGCCGGTAACGCATCCGAAACCACCGTCCGGGCGCAAAAACCGAAATGGGCTCAATCGACAGCCACGGCCGCCCGTTCGCGGCAAGATAGTCTCCGGCGTTCCCCTCCACGCCGGAAACGGCGATCAGGCGGACCGTTGGCGGCGCGCCATCGATGCCGATCATCCGCTTGAATTTTTCCATCAAAGCGCTTCCCATTCGAACGGTTCATTTGATTGAATACGAACCGCTCAAAATCAAATAAGGTCGGCCACAAGATGGTGCTGGAAAGCTTTGTCAAGGCGGGTAGGTCAGTATGCTTAAGCGTTGGAAGATGAGGAGCACATGATACGTTGCTTGCGGACGCAGCTCAATACTTCACTGCGAGCGTTTTTGCTCCATATTTCTCCAAGACCTAAGAAGTGTATTGCTATCGGCGAAGATAAATTCAGCCTTCTTTCCAAATTGCCTAAGAATCCGCTTGCGCATCGCCTCAAATTGGCCTGCGGCTAATACTAAATCTGGCATTCGTGAATGGTCTACAATAGGATTTTTAGGAAAGTAAAATACTTCGCGAAACGTGAACCGGCTGATTCCGTACTTCAGACCAAGGGTGACCAAGCTCTCGGCTTTCTCCGCATTCGCGGTCGTAACAGTAGCTATAAATTCCACGGATACGCCGGGACAATGCGCACGAAAATCCTTAACGTTCCGCAGTAGCTTTTCCAAACTCATTCCGCCGCGAAGCGCTTTTTGAGTTTCTGGCTCGGCGACGTCAATAGAGATAGAAACCAAATTTATGCCGGCGCCTGCGAGGCGCTGATAATCGTGGCGGTGCAGAAGCAGACCATTTGTTTGTAATATAAAGTCCTTAGAGGGGCGTGCTTTCGATTCTGCTATCACCTCCACAAAATCACAGAGTCGCGAATCCAAAGTTGGTTCCATTCCACAACCAATCTGAAACGTTCCAACGCTATCAACACCAATGTTGAGGAATTCACGAAATTCACTCAGGTCAATTAGTTTTTCAGATCGGAAATTATGGCAGTACACACATCTAAGGTTGCAATTGTCGTTCGGATCAAGTCGAATAATATCGATTGCTCTAGGTAGTATATTTTTCTTTGATTGAAAATTTCGTGGACTAAGGCCAATGTCTATTAGATCCTCTACCTGTGCTTGCGAAACATTGAGCGCATCCGTGTTCAAAGGTATTTTATATTGGCCATCCTGGATTTCAACCGCGATTTCATATCCTGCATCCGATGGAAACCGTAGATCAAACGCGTAGTGTCCGTCTCCGATACCCGCTTGCTGGAGGTCTGGCCGATACAAATTTGCAACCATGGCCGAAACTATTTTCGTATTCTTCAAAGCAACGACGTTCAAGCGCCTGTCCGGAGCGGCGCTATCCCACACCCAGCCAAGAGCTTGATTTGGACCAACGTAGTCCACAAAACCATTCAAAACAATTCCCATTTTACCTTGTATTGGTGTCCCAACGGCCAAAGCATGATTGTGCCACTTACGTAGATTCCATGGAAAATGCACTGTGGAACTCCGAGAGATATAAGCAGCTGCTTAGGTCTCGCAAATATTAACCTTCAATGTTTCAATGCGATTCCTAATTTGTCCAGTTGATACTATGGACGAGGCCCGCACGTTCTGGACAGCTATTAGGGGTGAAAGTACCCATCCAAGAAGGGTCTGATTGCGCGGCCGAAGAAATGCCGGTCAAGCCGCAGAGAATGACAAACGACACTTTTGTGTCAACAATAGGCCCGGGCAAATTCCAATCCTCGCTTCAGGACGGTCACGCGAAACAATGGGCCGCCAGGACTCCGCTTCCTCGACCTCAGGCTCGCCGGTGTAGCCGCTTCGCCAATTACCTGCCCAAACAGTTGGAGCTGGTCCTTGTCGAATAATCTGGCAATTTTTCATCGGCCTGCTAGCCTAATTGATCCGCCGGACGCGGCGCAAGAACCCGGGCCACCTCGGAATAAACTTCGAGGTCTTTTTCGATCAAGGCGCGCGCCGGGCGCATTTCACGCAATATTTCCGCAAGCCCAATCACCGTCTCGCTCGTGCGCCGCGAAATGCCTTGTAGCTGATCCGGCAGGTCCAGTACGGCGGCGACAAGACGAAGGAACGCGCCAGCATCGTCGCACAAGCCAACCGCGTCCATCTCCGCCAGCGAATCGAGCGCGGCGGCGGTTTCCGGTGTCCGCGGACGATCGAAGGCGTTCGGGGCCGCCAGTTGATAGACGATTGGATTGTACAAAACGGCGCGCAACTCGTCGGAGGGGCGCGACAGCAGATCCTGTAGCGCAGTCAAATCGCTGAGATTGACATTGCAAAACGTCTTTGCGCAGAGTTGAACGGTTTGTCCAAGGACGGCGGCTGCCGAATTCGCGCCGGAAAGCGATGCCCACTTCAAGATCAACAGCCGTTCGGACAGCTCCTCGAACGGCTCACGCAACAAAATCCCGGCCTTGAAGTTACGATCGCGGACCATCGGCTCCCACACGCGCCAAAAAATGCGGCCGGATGCGAACAAGGAGTTCGTGAACGAAATGGCGAATATTGACCTTGTGGTTTCTTCGGGAAGCAGCTCCAAGGATTTATAGGACATGTGAAACCGCGCGATCAGCGCATCATCCAGGCTGTTTGAGCGAAACAATTGAGTCTCAACCCGCAAGAATTTCTGGTCAACGAGTTGCGCGTCGCTGCGGCGCCGGTAGATGAGGATTTGGTTGTCGGCATCCTTGATTTCCAAATGTCCCGCGGCGGTCACCCCCGGGCAATTATTTTCATCCACGACGAAGCCGCAAACGCCGGTATTGTGGAGGCCTGCTTCCCTCAGCAGTGGACGGACCACGAAGGCGTCTATAACGACATGATGTTCTGGATCGAGATGGATAACGACCTTTGGGGTCGTCGCCGGATTGTCGGGCATGACCCAACCGACGATCCGCGAACCCGTGTCCTCGTCGATACTGAATAACATCGCCGTCCCGCGTTTCTATTCGCGGCGCCCGCGCGGTCTCCGCGATGCGCCGCCGCTCAACGTTCGATTTTGTGATCCCTAATACCCGCGACCGCGAGCATCATGACGCCCCACAGCGAGAACGCGCATATCCCGGCGAAAGCGACCGATCGCGCGCGGCGCGGATATTCGGCGATTTCCGGTTTCTTCGGTTCGGCGAAAAGCGCAAAATAGACATGCTGCCGCTCGGATTCCTGACGCGCGCGTTCGTAAGAGGCCTGAGCGACCTCCAAAAGAGTTTTCGAGAAGCGGGTTTCCAGCTCCTGCTTTGCGAATTGCGCGATGGATTGAGCCGCGGTTTTGGCGTTCTTCCGATGACTTGTTAGAGCCTCGGTCAGCGAAGCGACCTTTGACCCGAGCGCCCGGATCTGATCGGAAAGAACTTTTTGCTGAGGCGCGTCGGCGGACAAAACCTTGCGGTTGGCGTCGCGGTCGCGTTCCAGAGACAATTTCTCGCGTATGACGCCCAATAAGGTGTCCGCGGAATTCTTTATCGTTTGTTTCGGATCGACGGTTCCCTCCTGGTTGCGCACATCGCGCAAACCAGTGAGCGCCGCCGAATAACGGAGGCTCGCGCTTTCCAATTCCTGTTCGGCCGAAAACATCGCGTCCCGGCGCTCCCGCATCGCGACACTGTCGATCATCTTTTCGGCGGAAACCGAGGCCGCGCGAGCCAGGGCGAGCGCATCTTCGGGGGTGAAGGCCAGGACCCGCACGAGCACGAGCCCCGAGACGCGGTCGACGCTGACGCTTATCATATCCCGCCAATAATGCCAGAGATCGTCGTCGCTCTTCGATGTATCGAAGCGAGACAGCCAATCCGCCTGATCCCGCGAAAATAGCGACCGCAACCAACCGTCCCGATCGAGTTCCCTGACAACATTGCGGCATCGCAGATAGTCCGCGGCCATATAGGGGAGAGCCCCGATTTCGTGTTTCCCAGGTTTGCCGGCTTTGATCATCAGCGCAATATTGTCTTCGTCCGCGACGAGCTCCGTCGCCGATCTGACGCTAAATCGAAATTCCACGCTATATTTATCGGCGGCAATGAGACCGTAGTAGATACAAGCGCACAATATAGGCAGGACGACGAGGAGGGCGAATGACAAACCGTGCATTCGCCATGATCCGAACTGATCGATCGGGACGGAGACGCGGCGCAGATCTTCCCGCAGGACAAAATGATCTAGCCCGGCTGGCGGGTCTGCCGGAAAACGATCGGGGGCCCTGGCCTCGAGATGCGCTTCGTTCATCAAAATGTGGCTCGAACTTCCGCCGTTACCTTGTTCTTCATATGGTGTGGTCGCGCACGTTGGCGGCGATCGCCGCGATGAGCGACCAGAAGCTCAGCGCGCCCAGCGATATTAGCAAAATCATGTGTGCTCGCCTCGGAGCGACCGGGCTTTGCGGTACGGTGGGATCTTCAATGGCGACGAGGTAGATATGATGGCGGTTGGCGTCCACCTTTGTGTTGTCCAACATCCTCTCCGCGAGCGCGACGGCTTGCTCGGCCAGGCTCTTTTCGACGTCCAGTTTGTCATATTCAGCGAGTACGGCGGAGACAGCAGGCGAATTGAGATCGGCGCCGGTGATCCTGGCTTCGAGCGCCGCGATCTGATCGGAAAGGATTTGCCGATTTGCCGCGAGCATCTTGATTTGCGGCGCATCGGAGGCGAGCGACGCCTTTGCGGTATCCAACTTTACTTCAACCTCGACGAGATCGCGCCGCAATGTAGTGATCGTCTCGCCCAGGGACCGCGCCAGGGCAAGCGGGTCGATCTGTCTCCGCGCGTTCCGGAACTGTTCGAGACTATCCTGGCGCGCGGAGAGTTGCGCTCTCGCGGACTTCACCTCGGCCGTGGCGCGCTCGATTGCATCGTGCCGCACCCGGTTCAGAAGCTGATTTGCAACCACGTCGCATCGCGCGCGAATGGCGGTGGCGACGCGCACCGAATTCTCGCGGGAAAATGTTTTGACAGTGACCGTTACGATGCCCGAAGCGGCCTCCACCGACGTTTGGACCATGCTGCGCCAATAGCGAAGCAGGTCCTCTGCCGCTCGCAAGGGAACGAACCCTGTCCACCCGTCGAACCCGGGCTTGCGATAAATGGCCGCCAGATCGATCTCCTTTGAGAGATCGTCGATCATCGAACGGCTAGCGATATAATCGGCGACGATATAGACATCCTGATTCGAATTGAGGGACGCCAATTTGCCCAATCCCGACGCCGCCAGGGCGTCGCTGCCGGGAAGCAGCTCCGTCGCGCCGCGCACGGCGAAGCGCATTTCGGACCCGAACTGATCGGAAGCGAGGAACCCAAAATAGATGGAACTCGTGACTAGGGGGGCGAGGACAAGGAAAATGAAGCTGCGCCAAAGCCAAGACGATCGCGTGTTAGTCGCGGTCCTTGCTTCGGCCCTGCCGGTGCCCGAAAGACTGGGTTTTTGCAAGCTGTGCCCGGCCTTCGTGGCAAGCCGGTTCAAGCTCTCGATCGAAAACCATAGGCCCACGCTCGGGTCGCGCGTGGAGGTGCCAAAGCGCGGCTTGGGGAGCTTTCCGGCGGCGGACTTTCGCGGACTTTCCAACATCGTTCCTGATATCGCTCGGCTGCGAGGGACACGGGTTAAACCAGACATTTTCAGCAAAATTTGACGATATGCCGACAAGCTGGAAGTTGACCCCATCGTTTGTTTTTACCGCGAAAGCCGCGTTAGCCAACCAGCAAAAGCAAAGGGGGAAGAATATAACATCACGTGCGATCGAAAAGAGACACAGCAGCGAAATTACAATAAATACGAAAATTAATAACACATATCAAATCGTTGCGGAATACATCGTTTGTCCAAAAAAACTTACATTTGCCATAATAAGGCCGTCGAATACGGAAATGTTCCTATCAACAACAAAAATACATTATACAGGTTGGCATTTGAATTGTTATATGTTTGTTACCGTAAGAAGTCCGCGCCGAGCGGCGCAAATTAATTATTCTTAATCTCCCTTGACGGTTTTCCCGCGGATTTGCTTCCATAGCTCTAGGCAAAGCGCATTCGCGGCTATATGACTAGGCAACATATCACATAAAGTTTTCCGCGATCATGTGGAAGTGGGTGCTGCTCGGTTCGAATTAGCTATTATAAATCAGGCAGGATTATGAGAAACTATCAGAGCGGTCGCCCGGCGGCGGCCAATTTGGACGGGTTGGAAATCGCGATTATTGGGCGCGCGTGCAGACTGCCCGGCGCCAACTCCGCCGGGGAGCTCTGGGATTTGCTTTCGGCGGGCCGATGCACGGTTTCCCGCATCCCCCCGGACCGATGGCCGTTGGAACTGCTAGCCCATCCGCGCCCGAAGGAGCGAGGCCGCAGTTATTCCTGGGCGGCGGGCGTTCTTGACGATGTCTGGGGCTTCGATCCCGCCGTTTTCGGCATTTCCCCGCGTGAGGCCGAACAAATGGACCCGCAGCAGCGGCTGCTGCTCGAACTCACTTGGGAAGCTCTCGAAGATGCCGGAATTCGTCCGTCGGACATTGCCGGAGCGGAAACCGGAGTGTTCGTCGGCGGCTCGGCACTCGATTATGGCAACCTCAGGCTGCATGACGCGGCCGCCGCGGATGCCTATTTCGCCACCGGCAATTCGCTGGCCATTTTATCAAATCGGATTTCCTACGTATTTGACCTCCATGGACCAAGCTTCACGGTCGATACGGCGTGCTCCTCGTCGCTCGTCGCGTTGGATGCGGCGGTCGCGGCGATCCAATGCGGCAGGATCGACACGGCGATTGTCGGCGGCGTGAACATCCTGGCCAGTCCCTTTGGCTTCATCAGCTTCTCGCAGGCCACGATGCTGTCGCCGACAGGTCTTTGCCGGGCATTTTCCGCGAAAGCCGATGGCTATGTTCGTGCCGAAGGCGGAGTCGTCCTCGTCCTGCGCGCGCTCGGCGCCGCACGCGCCAGCGCCGATCGCGTCCATGCGGTGATTGCCGGCTCGCACAGCAATTCCGACGGCCGCACGGCCGGTATCTCCTTGCCCTCGAAGGCGCATCAGGCCGCCCTCCTTGAACGGGCCTATTTGAAGAATGGCTTACATCCAGATGCGATCGCCTTCATCGAGGCGCATGGGACGGGAACACGCGCCGGCGACCCAATCGAGGCGGCCGCGATTGGCGAAGTTTTGGGCCGACGGCGTACTCGGCCTTTACCGATAGGTTCGATCAAGACGAATATCGGCCATACCGAACCGGCATCTGGCCTTGCGGGATTATTAAAGGCCATGCTGGCGCTCGAGCACGACGAATTGCCGCGCTCGCTGCATTTCGATGAACCAAATCCCGACATTCCCTTCGCTGATCTCAACCTTTTGGTCTGCGCCGCACCCCTGGCGCTGCCGCGCAATGGCCGCGTGCGTTATGCCGGCATCAGTTCGTTAGGTTTTGGCGGCACGAATGCGCATGTGATCCTCAAAGACCCGCCACCTGCTGCGAACCGGGACGTCCCGGCGATCGCGCCTCGGTTTCTGCTGCTCTCCGCGCAAAGCCGGGATGGCTTGGCGGACCTCGCGCGCCAATATTCAGTTCGGCTTGCCCGCGCCGGCGTCGCGGAAACGCAGCGGATCGTCGCCGCGACGGGCCACCGGCGCGAACTCCATTCCGAAAGACTAGCCATCCCGTTTGACGAGCCCAAGACTTTGATTCAGGTACTGGACCAAGCTGGCGGCAAGAATGCCTTGGACTCGATGGCAATCACCGGCACCGCGGTTGAGCGCTCGGCGCCGGTCGCCTTCGTGTTTTCAGGCAATGGCGGCCAATGGCCGGGCATGGGCCGGGCCGCCTATGAGGCGGACGCGGTTTTCCGCGCGCAATTCAATGCGATTGACCGCATTTTCCTGGATCTCGCAGGCTGGTCCCTCGCCGAAACGATGTTTAGTTCCGGCATCGCCGCGCGCCTCAAGAAGACGAGCGTAGCCCAACCGCTCATCTTCGCGATCCAGGTTGCGGCGACGCGTTGCCTCGCCGAGCTCGGTCTCGCCCCGGCCATGGTCCTCGGCCACAGCATGGGCGAAATCGCCGCGGCGGAAGCAGCAGGCATTCTTGACCTCGAAAGCGCTGTTCGGGTGATTTATTTCCGCAGTCACCATCAAGAGATTGTCCGCGGCGCCGGCGGCATGGCCGCCGTCTTTGGCCCGATCGAGGTGATCGAGACACTGGTCCGCAAGGCGCCTGGGCTCGCCATTGCGGCGTATAATTCGCCCCGCAGCTTCACGGTCGCGGGCCCCCTTTTCGCTTTGGATCAAGCCGCCAAGATGGGCCGCGCCCATAAAGCGCGCATGCGCCGCCTCGACCTCGCCTACCCGTTCCACAGCGATCTCATGGCGCCTGTCGAGGCGCCCTTCCTTGCCGATCTCAAAGGGCTCCGGCCGGGATCGAGCCGGGCAAGTTTTCTATCGACGGTGGACGCCGGCGTTGTTTCCGGTCCCGGCCTCGACGCAAGATATTGGTGGCGCAATGTCCGCGAGCCGGTGCGCTTCATGGAAGCCGTGCAGCTTGCGATACGCCTTGGGGCGCGTGTTTTTATCGAGATCGGGCCTGGCCCGGTGCTGCTCTCCGATCTTAGAAAGATTGCCGAGCAATCGGAGTGGCCGATTGCCACGCTCGACATGCATGAGCAAGAGCCAACCTCCGGCGACCCATTCCGCCACGCGGTTGCACTCGCCTTGTCGCTTGGCGCGCGAATCAATGCAAATATCGCGTTCGGCGACGATCCAGGCCCGGTGCCGAACCTGCCCGCCTATCCCTGGAGGCGCAAGCCCTACCGGCTGGCGGAAACCTGCGAATCGACGGGATGGCTCCGCGTGCGTCCATCGCATCCGCTCATTGGCGCGCGTCTTTCGTCCGATTCGCTCGAATGGCGCGCCCAGCTCGACCCGTTGCTCGTGCCCGGCCTCGCCGATCATCGCATCGACGGTCAAGTGCTTCTTCCAGGTGCCGCCTTCGCCGAAATGGCGCTCGCGGTCGCGCGCGATTGGACCGGCGTGGAAACCGCGACGATCGACGGCCTCGAAATCGCCCAACCGATGGTGTTTTCCCAAAACGCGTCGCGCGAGATCCTATGCCGGGCGGCGCCGGGCACGGGCACGATCGAGATCATGAGCCGGGCGCGGTTGAGCGACGCTCCCTGGGTCGGTCATGCCAAGGCCAAAGTTATCTTTAAACCGGCGCTGCCCGCCGCCATTCCCGCGATCCCGAGGCCGCGCGCAAAGCGTGTCTTTGGCGCCGATCTCTACGCGGCCGCGCGGCGTTCGGGCCTCGAATTCGGTCCCGCCTATCAACAAGTCTTGGCCGCCTCGCGTATCGGCGAAGATGTCATCCTCGTGGATCTGATCGCGGCGGAGGCTATCCCGGAGTATGGTCTCGATCCGGCCCGCCTCGATGCGTGTTTCCACGGTTTGATCCTGCTCTTTGCGGACAATTCTTCGAGCCCCCGGCCTGCCGCCTACTTGCCTGTCCGTTTCGGCGAGATAAGGTTGGAAAAACCCGGCGCCGCGATCGCACGGGCGAGGATCGACATCCGCCGCCACGACGCGCGCGCCATCATCGCCGATTTTACGCTGATCGACGGCGATGGCGGCCTGATCGCGAGGTTGCAAGGCGCGCGCTACCAAGCTGTCCGTCCGCGCGGGGCGGGCGATCTCGCAAGCCACTCGCTCGTGCCAACCTTAATCCTCGCCGACGAGCCGACGGCGATCCCGCATGATCCTCCGCTCTCGCTCGAACTGCTGGTTAAGTCGGCGATCCCGGAGGCGGCAGCCGCCCGGGAAACCTTGCCGCCGGATTTGATGTTGATCGAGGGGTGGGCCACCGCGGCCGCCCACCGTCTCGCCCGCGCGCTGGCGGTTGACGGCGCGATCGCCCCGGACCGGCTGATCGCGGCGGGACGCTTCCCCGCGGCGCGGCGCGGCTGGCTCGTCAATTTGCTGGTTGCGCTCGAAAAGAGCGGCCTGGTCCGTTCCGATGGCGAATTGTTCGTTTTGGCGGACGGCTTCCCTCTTCCCGCTCCGAGGGACATTTTACGGAGTATCGCCGAGGATTATCCGCGCCGGTCCGCCGAGCTTCTGCTGGCGGCTCGCTCCAGCGCCGTGATGGAGGCCTTGGCGGGGGGCGAAAGCGAGATCGCCCCGATAACCGACTCCATGATCGAGTCGTTCGAAATCGGTTCGGTCTCGGTTGTCGCGGCGGCGAGGCTCCTTGCCGAACTCTTGCGCCGCTCGGATTCATCCTGGCCGCGCGACCGGGCGCTACGGATCCTGCAGATCGGCCATGGGCCTCTGTCGTGGCGCGCGGCGGCACTGGCAAATGCGCACGGCGGACGGCTGACTATCATCGATCCCAATCCCCGGCGTCTCGAACGCGCCCGCCTGGCGCTCGCGCGCGAGCCAGGAATCTGCTTTGCGGATGGCCTTGAAAATCTCACCGGCGGCTGCTTCGATCTCATCGTCGCGGCGGATGCACTGCATCGGCTCGCGCCGAACGCCGCTCTGCTCGCGCGGGTTGTCGAAACGATGGCACCCGACGCCTTGCTGGCCGCGATCGAGCCGGCACAATCGCTATTCCGCGACGTTGTTTTTGGTCTCCTAGGGGACCGGTTTCTTGGCGCGGAGGCCGAGGAGGAGGAGCATTCCTCGCTGTCCGATTGGGCGGCCCGGTTCGCGGCCACGCCCCTGCGCGGCCTTGCGGTCAAGACCCTTAGGACCGCGGCCGGCCCGGCGCTTCTCGTCGCTGGACAAATGCCGCCCTTCGTCGGGCGGCGAAACCTTCCGGCCAAGGTGGTGATCGCCGGCCGGAGCGACCCGCGACAGGCGGAAACCTTTGGCACGCTTTCGCGCGTGTTAGGGGCCGCCGGGGTTGATTGCACGATCGAAGATGAGCGCGCGTTCGAACAGCTCCCTTTCGAAGACGCCGACACGATCGTCTTTCTCGCGCCCGTCATGGCGGGCGGCGCGACATCCGCTGGGCACCTCGCCGAGCGATGCCTTACTCTCAAAAACTTCGCAGCGCATCATGGAAAACACAAGCGGCGGCTTTGGATTGAGTGCCCCGGCGCGCTGCGCGCGGCGCCGGGCGCGGCGGATCCCGTCGAGGCCGGTTTTTGGGCCTTTACACGCAGCTTCGCAAACGAATTTCAGACGCTTGACGTGCGGCGGGTCGATCTCGACCCCAGCTTGCCGGCACGCGTCAAAGCGCGGCGCCTGGCCGACATCATTCTTTCAGGGACGGCCGAGACGGAAATCATTCTCGACGCGCATTCCACCAGGGTCGTGCGCTTGCAAGCTCGCGATTGCGTGGCCATGGCGGCGCAAGAGCCGCCTGCTCCAGCGAGCCGGCTCGAAAAGGGCGAGGGGTCCGGCCTCGACCGCATCCGCTGGACGCCGGTCGAGCGCCGGCCGCCCGGACCTGGGCAAGTGGAAATTGCCGTCGCGGCAACCGGCCTTAACTTCCGTGACGTCATGTGGGGGCTTTCGGTTCTGCCGGACGAAATGCTCGAAAATGGGTTGGCCGGTCCGGCCCTCGGCCTTGAATGCGCGGGCCATATCGTCGCGACGGGAGCGAATGTCGAGGGTATCAATACTGGCGATGCCGTTGTCGCCATTACCGGGGGAGCGTTCGCCACCCATGTCACCGTGGACACAAGGACGGTGGCAAGGGTCCCGGAGGGCCTGCCGCTCGAAGCCGCCGTCACCATCCCGGTCGCCTTTCTCACCGCATATTATGCCCTGGTCGCTTGTGCCCGTCTAAAGCGCGGCGAATGGGTTCTTATCCACGGCGGGGCGGGCGGCGTCGGTCTCGCGGCTTTGCAGATCGCCCGCTGGCGCGGCGCGCGGGTAATCGCGACCGCGAGCTCGATTGAAAAACGCGATCTCGCCGCGGCGCTCGGCGCCGAACATGTCTTTGACGCACGCGCAAACGGTTTCGTCGATGGCGTGCGCCGGGCGACGGGCGGCGGCGTGGCGGTCGTGCTCAACAGCCTTTCTGGCGAGGCGATGGAACTTACGGTCGGGTTGCTTGCCCCGTTCGGCCGTTTCGTGGAACTCGGCAAGCGCGACTATCTGGCGAACACGCATATCGGTCTGCGCCCGTTCCGCAATAACCTTACCTACTTCGGCGTCGATCTCGACCAGCTCATGCTCGCGCAACCGGACAAAAGCCGGCAATTGTTCAAGGAAGTCATCGAGCTTATCGCGGAAGGCGAATTCTCCCCTTTGCCGTATCGCACCTTCAGGGCGCGCGAATACATCGACGCGATGCGGCTCATGCAGCAGTCCGGCCATGTCGGCAAAATCGTCATCACGCCGCCTGAGGCAAGCGAGCTTGGAATTGCGCCGCGCCGGCGGTTCGAGCCCGCGCCGGACAAGACGCATCTTGTCACCGGAGGTTGCGGCGGATTCGGTCTGGCGACGGCGCGCTGGCTTGCCGAGCGCGGCGCGCGTCATCTCGTCCTTGTCGGGCGGAGCGGCGCGGCGAGCCCCGAGGCGCGGGAGGC
>QHBR01000375.1 GCA_003244015.1 Hyphomicrobiales bacterium
GCGGTTCTTGGCCGGTTTGAATGCGCCGGACTTCTGCTGCGCGGATTGCTCTGCGGCAATAAGCACCTCCTTGAGACGGCGCTTTGCGAATTGAGCGGGCTCGCGATGCCGCACGTCATGGGCCTTGTGGCCGAAAGCAAAAGCGCCGGATTCGCGGCGCTTTATCGCAAGGCACATATGCCGGAGGGCTTACTGCCTGCTTTTGTCGCGGGCTTGGAGGCGGTCGCGAAATCCGCTTGCGGCCGACCGATGAACGCGCGTCTGCAAGGGCCTATTGTTGATTCAGTCCTGCGCGCCTGCGCTTCCGTCAACCACGGCGAACTGGACCGGTTGATCGCGGCCTTGCGCCGTCTGGAAGCCGAAGCCGCCCGGAACGAAGCCCGCGAATTTCGTCGTGCCAGGGCGGCATCTCACGCATTGCCGGACTTTACAACGCGCGCCGGCTTCCGCCTGCGGCAAGAATACAAACTCCGCCCGCCGAAACCATCGTGTCGGAAGAACGGGGAGCGCCCGCAAGAGCCGAGGGCTTCTCGATCGATCTGGCAGCTTTCGCGGAAGAGCTTGCGGCAGCTTGAGCATTGCCTAGGCCTTACCGTGCCGCTGTTTGACCACAACATAAAATATCGCCGTCCCGCACGAGACCGGCGAATTCGGCATAATGTAGAAGCAAAATTGTTTTTGCATCGATAATTTCGCCAGCGCCGATCATGGCCAGCGCTTCGTCGAGCGTTGGTTCCAGGATTTCAATATCCTCGCCTTCGCCGACGAGCCCGCCGCCCTTGCCGGTCCGGTCCTCGGCTGTATATTGCGCGACGAAAAAGGTCAGCTTCTCGCCAAAGCATCCAGGGCTCATATAGGCCTCGAAAACACGGCGCGGGTGCCGCACCACAAATCCGGTTTCTTCCTCTGCTTCCTTGACGATCCGGGTTTCGGCGTTCTCGCCATCGAGCCTGCCGGCACAGACTTCGATCAAGCTTTCACGACGGTCCTTCAAATATGCGGGCAGACGAAACTGGCGCACGAGAACAACCCGCGAGCGGCCCGGATCGTAGAGCAAAATCGCGGCGCCATCGCCTGGGTCGTAGATCTCGCGGGCGAGGCTTTGCACGCGCCCATCGAAACGCTTGCGTTCGACGGCGAGTCTTTCCAACAGTCCGTTCCCGCGTGAAACGATATGCCGCCCAAGAATGCGAATGTTGCCAGTCATTGCTTCAATATCCAAACTGTTCCCGCAGGATGCGTTCGTCGAGCGAATGACCTGGATCGTGGAGAAGAACGAGGCCAGTCGCATGATCCATCGCGACCGTTACCTTCACAACGTTCTTCACCTCGAAATGATCGGCGACGACGGCGACGGGACGTTTTTCCGCCTCGAGAATATCGATTGTCACATGTGCTGTGTCGCGCAATAGAACGCCTCGCCAACGACGTGGCCGGAACGCGGCGATCGGCGTCAACGGCATCAACGTCGCGTCGAGCGGCAGGATCGGTCCATGCGCCGACAGATTATAGGCGGTCGAACCGACCGGGGTGGCGACGATCAGCCCATCGGCGATGAGTTCGCCGAGTCTCTCCTTGCCGTCAATCGAAATCCGCATTTTTGCCGCTTGATAGGCCTGGCGCAGGATGGAGACTTCATTGACCGCCCGCGCCTTGATGCTTTCCCCCTGTGTGCCGGTTGCCTCCATCAGCAATGGATACACGATCGATGCTTCCGCTTGGTCGAGACGCTGTTCGAGGTCTGGGCCATGGAATTCATTCATGAGAAAGCCCACCGAGCCTCGCTTCATGCCGTAGATCGGTTTGTTTTTCCCCATGAAGCGGTGCAGCGTCTGCAGCATGAGCCCATCGCCGCCAAGCGCGACGACGACATCGGCTGTTTCTGGATCGATCGCCCCGAAGCGCGCGGCAAGGCCGGCCTGCGCCGCATTTGCTTCCGGCGTGCCAGACGACAAGAAAGCGATGCGCTCGAAGCGATGTTTAGCGCTCTTGCTTGGCAGCATGTTGGGTTGCTCCCACCGTGACGTTTTATCATAGCTGCGAGCCGGGTTCGCCGCAAAGCCATCGCTTAATCGATCACATCCGGCCGGTCGCCCGCAAGGAGGAGCTGGGGCACCTGCGTGAAGGTCCAGGTGCCGTCTCGCCTGTCAAAGACCCAGACGAGATCGAAACGGTCGAGCGGCCAGTATTGCGGCGCGCTTGTCTTGTTTCCCAGAATGGCATTGGCGATGAGGTGCATATTGTTGTGTTTCCATGCGATCAGCACCGTGCCTTGCGCCGCGATCGCTTCTTGCACCAGTTCCGTTTCCTGGCCTTCATAATAATCGCGATTGAGCTCGGCGTCGATGAGGGTGGCGAGCGGCAACAAGCTATGTTGCGGCCGCAGACTTGGAGCTGCCGGCCCGGCCTTGCACGCAAACAAAATTTCCGGCCTGGCCAGGGCAGGGTGGACAAAGCAGTTGTCGCGTGGTGCAAAAAAACGCACGAGCGCGCCCGCGCGCTGCCAGCCGCGCACCGTGAGCTCTTCCTTGTTCTTCACGCCTTCCGGGGTCACGCCGCGGATTTTCTTGTCGGCGCTCGGCCGCTCGGCATGCCGGATCAGCATGATTTTGGCGCAGCTCATCGCGGGATACGTTCCACGGCTTCCTCCATCTCGCCGCCCTCCGCCTCTGGATCCGCCACGCTGCCAACGGGACCCAGTTGAGAGCGTGGATTATTCGTATTCGCGTTTCTAGCGCATTTTCCGATCGGATTGAATCGAAGGGGATTTTCGAATTGGCATTTATTAATCAGTCCATAAGTAGCATCACATTCAGACGGCGTATTTGCGAGAGGGTTTTTCGTAATAGGAGCGGATTGTTTCGGGGTCGTTTTGCAGTTGGCGAATGGACGATCGAACCTTGCGTTTCGCGCCAGCGCTTTATCCAGCTCCGGGCGGAACGCTTCCGACCCCACGAAACCAGTCGACCGGCTCAGCAAAGTCTCGCGTCATTACCAGTTTCTTCCGGCGCTCGGCAACGCGAAGAAACCTGCCTGCTGCATCCGTCCCCCTAAAATGGCTTGGATTCTTGGCAACAGACTTCGCCCCTTATCGCAGGGCCGAAACCCGGTTTTTAGAAGTGCCCTATATCAGGTCTCCAGGACGAATGCCCGATGGTTAAGGGCGCGCTCGCTTTGCGAATTCCAGAAGGCGAATTCCAGAACGCGTTTGCTGACGAAACGAGCTGCATTGCGCTCTTAATTCAAACGGCGCTGGTAGGGACCGCGGCGGTTGAAGCGGACCCCGTCATGCGGACCAGGGGTTTGTGATTTAAGGGCACCTCGAAAAATATTCGCTTGAGGCGGGACGGGCGGCGATTTTGGTCGCCGCGGTGTCGGCTTAATTGGCGCCGACCTTTCATCGA
>QHBR01000133.1 GCA_003244015.1 Hyphomicrobiales bacterium
CGCTTGAATAAAACTGAAGTGCCCCGCGCGAAGCTCTGAGCGTTTACTTTGGCGATGGTCTTCCAAGGATGTGCGGAGTCTGTTCCGGAGTTTGTGTCAAGGCCAGTAGAGTTGCTTACATAGAAGGCCATTGCCCCGATCACGGGAGCCGTGAGAGGGCTCATCGTGCCGCCCTGCGACACTGAAATGATATTCCCAATGTCGCCCGTTGGAATAAGGTACGTCGCCGACGTGGCGCCGCTTATCGCGGATCCTTCATGGAACCATTGGATTACGCCGCTACCGCCTGACACCGTGAGCGTCTGGCCAACCTGCACAGTGCCAGAGATAGCTATTACGCCACTTGACGATATCACGGCGGCCGTCGCTGCGGATGTTGCAGGGGAACTTGGGCCGCTCGCGTTCGAGGCAATTACTGAAACCGTCAGCGTGTTCCCAATGTCGGCCACGACGGGAACGTAGCTCGAAGCCGTCGCCCCTGATATCGCCGCTCCCGCACGGTTCCACTGATAGGTGAAGGAGGTTGGACTATTTGCCCAAGTGCCATTGGTCGCGGTGAGAGTTTGGCCAACCTGCGCAACACCAGAGATTACGGGCAGCGTCGAAATGACCGGCACACTGGCAGCCGCCGATATCACGGCGGCCGTCGCTGCGGATGTTGCAGGGGAACTTGGGCCGCTCGCGTTCGAGGCAATTACTGAAACCGTCCGCGTGTTCCCAATGTCGGCCACGACGGGAACGTAGCTCGAAAGCCGCCGCCCCTGATATCGCCGCTCCCGCACGGTTCCACTGATAGGTGAGGGAGGTTGGACTATTTGCCCAAGTGCCATTGGTCGTGGTGAGAGTTTGGCCAACCTGCGCAACACCAGAGATTACGGGCAGCGTCGAAATGACCGGCACACTGGCAGCCGCCGATATCACGGCGGCCGGACTTACCGCTGCCACGACCGTGCTCGTGAGCGCGCTCGTCGCGGGCGTGCTGGAGCCTCCCGTGTTCGCGGCGACGACGCCCATCGCGGCGAACAAAACGGCGGCGCCCAAAACGAACGGAAGTTTATTCGCGATGAAAAGGCCCCTGGTCCGGCCAAATAGAAAGGCGCCCCGCTTCGCCCTGCCGCCGTCTCCCGCCGGGGATTTAGACATCGCGCCATCCAGCTCTATTTGCGCGGGTACGCGCCGCGCGGCGGGCAGCGGCGATGAAATCGGTGCGGCCCGCCCCTTCGTCGCGAACCTCGGAGGTCTTAGGCGGCGCGCCGCGGGGCTCGTTATGCTTGCTCCGGCCAGGAAAGCCAAGGCCGGGTTCAATCAGGAAACCCGCCTCGCCGGTTGTGTCGCCGTGCGCGGCAGGCTGGAGATTTCCGGCGCCTTGCACGCCATCGTCGGCAAGAGCCTCCCTGGCTAGCTGGTTCTCGTGTTGCGCCAGGTACGTAAAGATCGGCGCCAAAGGGTCGTCGGGGGCAATTCCGGCGCCGCGGCAGTCCGGCCGAATTCCGCCCGCGGCGGCCTCCCGGCGAGCGCAGTAACCGGCGACTTGCTCCACGGATTCCTGGATCGCCGTCAAGCCGAGCTGCGCGCGCTGGGCGGTTTCCTCGTAAAGGGCACGCAGGCCGGCGATTTCGCGCATGATGGTTTGCGCATCCTCGAAGGAACCAGGTCCATTCGACGGTTTCGGCTCTACCGCGTTGGACAGGCCGCTCACAATCCGGCGCGTCTCCTCGAGCTGAACGGATAGGCCGCCGATGGCACCTTCAAGCGAGGGCAGCGAAGCAAGGCCTTGGCCGGCACGATCGAGACGCCGGGCGAGCTTGGCGATCTCCAGTTCCAGAGCCGCGCCCGCGCACTGGCCGTGACCGGGATCTCGGGCTAGCTCCCTCTTTTCGACGGCGTCGCCGACCAGATCCCTTAGCGTGTTTATCTCGTTCGCTCCCGCGGCCAGCCCCGCTTCGAGGCGCGCGGCGAGTTGCCGGTGCGAGGTCTCGAGCAAGCGCAGCGTAGCGGGCCGGATCCTTGCTTGGCGCCGAAAACGTTTCAGGGTCGGAATTTTCCGCGCCATGCCCCTCGAACGAAGCCCTATAAGCTTTTGCCGCCTCGAGTTGCGTCGAAGACCGCTTAAACTCCCGCGCGAGACGATCGAATTGTTCCAGCGAACTCACGCATTCGCCAAGTTCCGGCATGGTTTGGGCGTTTCCCGTCAAATCGCGAACTGGAGTTTCGAGCGCAACTCGCTGCCCCGCTTCCGCGCCGGGCACGCCGGCTTTGCCGTCGCGATCGACGCCCACGCCGCCAAAATCGCGGTCAACCTCATCGCAGGCATTTTCAAGCTTTCCGGCAACCGCCGCAACGTCCTTTTCCGGGCCGCCCAAAATCGGCGCTGCGACCGAGGGGGTCGTGTGATTTGAAGCCATTTCACCCGCCACCGATGGTGTCCGCTTGGCAGCGCCTTCGCCGCCAGTTTGGAGGGCGGTCTTTTGCTCTGGCAGTTCGAACGTGGCGGGCACGCGACGCGAAGACCGCAGCTCGGCTTCAAGCCCGGTCAGCGCGGCCCTGAGCGAGTCGTTGTCATCGGGACCGCGATTTCGCAGCCGCACCTCCATTTCAGCCAATTTTTGGAACAGCTTCGCGCCGTTTTCGCGGACCGTCTCAAAATTGGTCAAACCCGGCGACAGCGGCTTCGCGATCCCCGCGAGGTGCGAGGCGGCCTGTTCCATGCCCTCGGCCGGGCGTCCTCCTGGGCCTCCACGCGAGGCATGGACCAGCGCTTCTGGATCGCTCGGGCTAGGAGAGCCGTAATCACCCTCGGAGGAAAGTTCGGACACAGGCTGCCTTTCACCGTTCAAGAAACAAACTATGATTCGCATTTTCGCGCCGCTGGCTTGCCCGGGGCGGACCATCAAAGCGAGCTTCGCCGGTGTCTTTGTCCTTGCCGCGTATCGAGTCCTTGGTCTCTTCGTGAACCTGCCGGCTCCGGCGGCACCGGCATCGTCTGGCCCATTATGCGGCAAAGCCCCGGCACGCGGCAAATCGCGCGGCCCATGCCGAGGGTATGCCCAGCGCCGAAATGGTCGAGAGCGCCGCATAAGATGTCCTCGATCACGCCCATAATATGTTCCCGCGCGCGCCGTCGGCGGCGATTGCTTTCTTGGGCATCTCGAAAAATACC
>QHBR01000412.1 GCA_003244015.1 Hyphomicrobiales bacterium
GTTAGAGTCGATCCACTAGCAAGCAATATGCGGCGCGCATCACCGTCGGTGATTGCGTTGCCAATGATCTTGAAGCCTTTCACAATCCGCTGCCGGAGAATCCTCACCACGGGCGCATCCGTGGACTTATCGAAATGTATTCGAGCGACCAAGACCGGTACGAACGGGTCCTAGACGCCTTGGCGAAAGTGAGCACAATCGTGTAACTTGGCCGATGAGCTAATCGTGCCGCGACTGAGTTGTTTCAGGTTGAATTTTTTCGCCGCCAATCGGAAACAGCGCGCTCCGCGTCCAAGGGAGTTAAGTATATAATTCCCAAAGATATCTTCGCGCCGATTCTTTTTCGGGCCTTCACCCATCCATCTTCAACGCCGCGATAAAAGCTTCCTGCGGAATCTCGACCTTGCGATCGCATTGGCGCGGCGTGACGCCCGCGCCTCGCCGAATCATGTTCGCCGGGAAAATCCAATTTTGGCGCCCCGGCAAGCGATTTCTTCCGGATACTCAATGAGTCGGGGTATGCTTATGAACTGATTAATAGAACATTCCATTCCCGCACCCATGTCCAAGGCGCGGGTAAGAGGGCGCGAACGATGATGGATCAAAGACCCAAAAATTGGTGGTGGGCGCGACAGGGATCGAACCTGTGACCCCTCCCGTGTGAAGGGAGGGGTGACATATTTCCCTGAAATTTCCTGTGGTTTCTCACCATTACTTATCGCTTGAAATGAAAGGCATCGTAGCTTACTCTTGTTTCCCGCTGATAGATTGACGTTGCGCGGTTTTGCTTCCCCATGCTTCCCTCCTGCTTCCCCAGCACTTTCGATGGTCAAGAATGCCGAAGCTGACGAAACGGGTTATTGATGCGCTGCGGCCTACCCCCGGCGCCGACCTTTTCGCGTGGGACAATGAGCTGCGCGGTTTTGGAGTGCGCGTGAAGCCGTCCGGCTCCGCCTCGTTCCTTATCCAATACAGGACCGCGCAAGGTAGAACTCGACGGCTGGCCTTCGCCAAGCTTGGCACAATCACCCCTGATCAAGCGAGGGTAAGAGCCCGCCGGCTATTGACGGACGTTGAAGACGGCGGCGATCCATCGGCCGAGCGCCACCAGCGGCGCGAAGCTTTGACTGTAACACAGCTCTGCCGTGAATATCTCGACGCGGCGCGCAAAGGCGTCGTTGCAACGCGATTCAAACGGCCGAAACGACCTTCGACCGTCGCCTTCGATGCGGGTCGCGTCACTCGACACATTGTCCCACTGATCGGCAACCGCGTCGCTCGCGAACTTACGCGCGCCGACGTGCAGCGGATGGCTGACGACATCGTCGCTGGCCGGACGGCGGCTGTCATCAAGACCGGACCTCGCGGGAAAGCCGTCGTGACAGGCGGCGCGGGGACAGCCGCGCGGGTCATCGGGTTGCTCGGCGGCATATTTACGTGGGCCGAGCGCCGGGGGCTCGTCAGCGGGCCTAACCCGGCCCGCGGCGTCGAGAAGCATCGCGGCGAGGCGAAAGACCGAGTCTTGTCCCCCAAGGAGCTAGCGAAGCTCGGCGCCGTGCTGCGCAAACAAGAGCCGCACTGTCAATTGGCTGCCCAAGCCATTAAACTGATCGCGCTGACTGGGCTCCGCCGCGAGGAGGCGTGCGGGCTTCGCTGGAGTGAAATCGACGCGACGGGGAGTTGCCTTCGGCTCGAAAGCTCGAAGACCGGACGCTCAACGCGGCCGATCGGGAAACCTGCGCTTGATCTTCTCTTGTCCGTCCCCCGCACTGGCGAATGGGTTTTCCCGAACCGGAGCGGCGATGGAAGCGCGGACCTCAAAAAGATCATTGCCGGCCTATTCAACGCGGCTGAACTTACCGATGCGCGATCGCACGATTTGAGAAGAACTTTCGCGAGCACCGCAGCCGAGTGCGGTTATGGCGATGCGACTATTGCGGAACTTCTCGGCCACGCGCGGCGGGGCGTGACCCAAAGGCATTACATCCGGCGTCCCGACGATGCATTGATCGCTGCGGCTGACCGCGTCGCGTCGCGGATCGCAGCCGCAATGGGCGGCGGCACGTGCGCGGAAATCTTGCCGATCAAGAATTTAGGCGGGCGGACCGCCTAAGAGTTCGCAAGGGGTTAGTGGGCACCCGACAAGCAGGAACGCATCGCCGGCTTCCTTGCGTCGTCTTGGTGCTGGCGTGAGGTGCACGTGATGGCAGAGCAAACTTTCAATCCCTGGGAGTTTCAGGACGCGAACGGCAATTTAGACCTGGGTCCCCATTGGACTCCGCCGCCATCGCTAACGGTTGCGATATTATTGGCCGCGTTAAAGGATACCCCGCGACCATGGCTTGCTGACGTCATAAATCTGATGGAGTTTGGCAGAGAGCCACCCGGTAAGCCGCAGCCGCCAGAACACCGTAAGCCATTGGA
The DNA here is from genome assembly GCA_003244015.1 of Hyphomicrobiales bacterium. Classification (GTDB taxonomy): domain Bacteria; phylum Pseudomonadota; class Alphaproteobacteria; order Rhizobiales; family Beijerinckiaceae; genus Methylocapsa. The sequence goes on from QHBR01000412.1 coordinate 2,425, forward strand.
AAGCGACACCACGCCGGAAGTGACGCAAGCTTGGCGTGACCTTATCGCCCAACGCCGCCAGACTGGCCAACGCATGCGGGCGGCAAAGGCGCTTTTCGCAGCCGGACAGCAAGGAAGGGTTAAATTCAGAGGATCGCCAGCGGGGGAAGGCAACCGCAGCGAGCCTATGCCAGAAGATTATTTCGATATTCCGCGCATGCTTGGCCATGAAGACAATACGATTGAGTTCGATGTGCATAGCGCATCGATGGACGAATACGCAGCGGCTGGGGGAAAAGGTGACCGCCGTGGGAAGTATGAAAAATGGTGGAACGTTCGTGTTGAAAGAGCTTCGTTCGCCGATTGGCAGAAGAGCGTGTTGGTGAAATTCCGCCATGGCATCGATTTGAGCGCGCTGATTCGCGCCGAATATGAGCGAAAGGGCTGCAATCTGCAACACAAAGAGGCTGCTAAAATCGCCAAAGCCAGCGGCGAATTAATCCCGCGCGAAATAATTAAAAAGGTGTTGAAATTGGTTCAGGGGCCACCGCGCCGAGGGCGGCCACCGCTCCCGAAATAATTCGCCATCCACAGCCACGAATTTCGGCGATTTAAAAGATTTCGACAAGCAGAAAACCCTGGTCATATTGGATAGTGGTTCGTGGAAAATTCCACGGCCTTCTTATGAAGGAACCGCTATGCATTCTGTTGAATACGTCCGCCGCCGCCAGGCCGCGGAACATCTCCGCGCAAAGTTTGGTGTCGGAAGCCCTGCGACTTTGGCAAAACTCGCCACGCTCGGGGGCGGCCCAATTTACCAAAAGCTCGGGAGGATTCCGGTTTACCGTTTCGAAGACCTCGATCGTTGGGCCGTTGCGAAAATCGGTCCAGCTCAAAAATCATCCTCTGAAATGGCGTCCCAGTCCCTCTTGAACGAGGGGACCGCCTCGCGATGACCCTCCAAAACGAAGCCCGGCGCGCGGGGGACGCGGCCGGGCTTCGGAACGTTAACTTCTTGTCGGCGGTTAACTTCCGGGACTTTAGGCCAAAACCCTATGCCATTCAAGCCGCGCGGGGGGTAGATTTCGGTGCGATCAACCGCGCGGCGCTCCCGTTGGCTCATGCGATTTGCCGGCGGCTCCTTCCGGGCGGGATCGTCAAGCGCAACGAATATTTCGCCCTGGCACCGCATCGCGCGGATCGTCGCCTGGGTTCCTTTTCCGTCAACCTCTGGGTTCCTTTTCCGTCAACCTGAAGACAGGCAAATGGGCTGACTTCGCCACCGGCGACAAGGGCGGTGACCTTGTTGCCCTGGTGGCCTTTTGCGAAGGCAGTTCACAAGTCGAGGCCGCGCGGCGTCTTGCGCAAATGCTTGGCCTCGCTATTTCGGGGGGCTTGCGATGACTGAGGAAATTTTAATCGACATACCGAATAAAAAACCACAGCGTCATCGCGTCACCAAAAGCGGTCTTATCGAACGGCGGGAGGCGATACCGCCCAGCCTGCGACTGTTCGCCAGATCTTCTATTTAGCGAGCGTTCGCAGCATCGTCACTAAAGACGAAAGCGGCTATGATCGGGTTCAGGGCGATCTTCTCGCGATGCGGCGTGAAGGCCAATTGCCCTACGGCTGGATCGTTGATCATACCCGTTGGCAACGGCGGCCGGTCACATTCGATAGCATCGACGAGGCATTGGCTGATACCGCCGCGACGTACCGAAAGGCCCTTTGGCGCGACTCCGATTCATATGTCGAGATCTGGCTAGAGAAAGACGCTTTGAGCGGCGTGGTCCTTCCGGTCACCAAGAAATTCGATGTGCCCTTGATGGTGGCGCGCGGCTACGCGTCCGAAACGTTCTTGCACGCGGCCGGCGACTATATGGGCGCCGTCGAGAAGCCGTGTTTCGTCTACCATTTTGGCGACTTCGATCCAAGCGGCCAGGATGCGGCCAGGGCGGTCGAAAAGGGACTGCGCCAACATGCTCCAGGCGCCGAAATTCATTTCGAGCGTGTCGCAGTAACCCAGCGCCAAATCGACGAATGGAACCTTCCAACGCGACCAACTAAGCAGACGGACTCGCGTGCGAAAAAGTTCGGGCCAGTCAGTGTCGAACTAGACGCCATCAACCCGAATAAATTGCGCGAGTTGATCGAGGAAGTCATCGTGCGGCATTTGCCTCACGATCAATATAAAACCCTGATCGAGGCAGAAAAAAGTGAGCGCAAGCTGTTCCAAGGCCTCGCCGGTCTTGTGAAACAATTAGCGCAGCGTGGGGCGCCGGACGGTGTGGGTGCGCCATGACCTTGCCGCCTCGCCTCTTTGCTCGGCACGGCGGCTCATCATGAACGAGTTTCCCAACACCGGCAAATTCGCACCTTTGACGCCGCAAGAGCGCGCGGCGGTTGACGCCACGTCGCGTGACAAGGAAGGCGAAGGCGAGTGCGTTTTGCCGGTTCCGGCCGATGCGCCGCCAAAGCCGACTACGCATTCGAAATGGGGTGGTGTATCTTCGGGCCGGTGGCCCTACCTCGATGCTTCGGGCGCTCTGCTTTTCGAGGTTTGGCGCTTCGATAAGCCGGACGGCAAGGAAATCCGCCCTCTGTCACTCTGGCGCGTTTCTGGCCGCCTAGCATGGCGCTGGAAGGCCGTTCCCGAGCCGCGCGCGCTCTACAATCTCGACAAACTCTCCGCGCGCCCTGGCGCTTCCGTGATCATTTGTGAGGGCGAGAAATCAGCCGACGCGGCGGCAAAAATCTTTCGCAAGAGCGTGGCGACAACATCGCCCGGCGGGTCACAGGCGGCCTTGAAGGCCGATTGGGCGCCGCTTGCAGGGCGCACGGTGCTTATCTGGCCGGACGCCGACGAGCCGGGCTCGAAGTATGCGGAACAAGTCGCGGCGATCTTGGGCGCACTCGGCTGCGAGGTTTCGATAATCGATGCGGTGGCGCTCGCCGGCATGGCGCCGGATGGCAGCCAGCGCGAAGCCGTGAAGGGCTGGGACGCGGCGGACGCCAGCGGTGAATGGCAGGACTTGGACGCCTTGCGCGAAGCCGCCGCCGGGCTCGCCAAGCCTTTCGAGCCGGGGCCGCAATTTGTCTCTTGGGGCGATTTCACTATGAGCACGGACGGTCTCGCAACCGAGGTCACGAAGGGCAAGGGCGAAAATGCGCCGGTTCAGACAGTTTGGATTGCCTCGGCCTTCGAGGTGATTGGCGCTTGCCGGGATCCGCATGGGCGCGGTTGGGGGAAATGGCTTCGCTGGCGCGATGCCGACGAACGAATCCATACTCGCCATGTCGCGGACGCGGCTTTGCAGGGCGATCCTTCCGCCTTGTGCGGCGGCCTTGCCGATGAAGGCTTAAGCATCAATCGGAACCAGCAGCGGCCATTCCTCACCTATTTGAGCGGTTGCAATGTCAAAGGCCGCGTGACGATTGTTCATCGGACAGGCTGGCATGACATTGGCGGCCATCAGATCTTCGTTCTTCCCGCCGAAATCATCGGACCGAAGGGCTCCGAGCGCGTCATCCTGGACGCATCGGCAGCCGGCCCATACGAGGCGCGCGGAACGCTCAAGGATTGGCAGGATGGTGTAGGCGGGCTTTCGAGCGGCCATGCCCTGCCGGTGTTGGCGATCTCGGCCGCTTTCGCCGGGCCATTGCTGGCCATCGCTGGGCAAGAGGGCGGCGGTGTCAATATCTTTGGCGGTTCGTCCAAGGGCAAGACAACAATCATTCAATTGGCGGCTTCCATTTGGGGAAAGGGCGCATCACCGGGTTATGTCCGGGCGTGGCGCGCGACTGCCAACGGTTTGGAAGGTGCGGCGGCTTCGGCTTCCGACACGGTGCTTATTCTAGACGAATTGGGTGTTGTCGACGCACGCGATGCGGCTTCATCGCTCTATGGCCTTGCCAATGGCTCCGGCAAGGCGCGGGCGGCGCGGGACGGCTCTTTGCGAGAGCCAAAAAGCTGGCGGGTGCTGATCCTCTCGACCGGCGAGGTTCCGACCGAAACCAAGCTCGCCGAAGACCGGGGCAGGAAGGCGCGCGCCGGGCAGCTGGTGAGAATGCTCGATATACAAGCTGATAGGGGCGAAGGCTTTGGCGCGTTCGATCATGGGGGCTCGGACAGTGATGCAGGGGCGCTCGCACCCCGAAGACGGGGTCCTTAT
>QHBR01000146.1 GCA_003244015.1 Hyphomicrobiales bacterium
AGCGACCGCTATTTGAACGACAGCTCTTTGCAATTTTCGACCATCGACCACTTCGCGTCGGGTGGGTTTGTTGTAGTGAAGACTATACCTTCATTTACATTTTGCTGCTCGCCGCGCTCTCCAAACCCGGTATCATACGCAAGCGCGAAACTGAACTGATTGGCTTCGGCCCCACCGCTTGGGTTATTTATGCCAATGGGAATGATAACAACACTATTGATGTCGAGTTTTTCACCTGCCGGGATAGTGGTTTGCGGAATGCTCGTAAAGCCCATGGCCTGTGCGAGTCTCGGATCTGGATGCGCAAAGCGGCGATTCGCGCTCCCTAACACTAGTACAGGCGGGGATTGGTTCACAAAAAGCCGCTCCTGCGAGAAAGTGAAGCTGCTGCCATATTTTGTATTGTCCACGGATTCGATTTTGATGACAGCAAAGCCTTTGTTTGCCCCTGCGGTTATAGGGCCAGCTGGTGTTTGATAGCCTTTGCATATGCCGATCGGTCGATAGGATATATTGGTAGGATTGCTGGAACTTCGACCGCATCCAGATAGCGCGATAGACCCTGCGACAAGCATTGGAACGGACAAGAAACATAGTGTTGATGTTTTCATAGCGTTCTTTCTTTTAAGCGACTTAATTATCCCGGGCGCAAGGAAATTTGCGCATCAGCACAATATAAGGATCGTGGAGATGCTGTGGGACATCGACCACGCCGTTGGTCTCAACGATTTTTTGGCGCCCATCGTCGTCGAGAGCGCGTTTCAGGACGCCGAATATAGCGTCCGCAGGCGCCAAACGCATCGCGCGTTTCAGCGCAGCAGTAGACAGGTCCAAAAGCCCTCGGGACGACGATAGGCGCGGCGCAAGCGGGCGATCCGGGCTTGACACTTTTGGCGCGAGGGAAAGCAGAGTTTGTCATCCCGCCAATCGATGAAGGTTTGCCCATTGCCATCTTCAAAGCGGCGGCCGCCGGAAAAATGCCCAAGCCAGACGGAAGCCCAGGGCAAATCTTCCGCCGTGGCCGCCGGCGGCGCCCAGACCGGCGCGCCAACCTGACAGAAGGCGCCAACCCTTGCCGGATGTCCCCCGGCGGCGGGAGAGGCCGTGCCCGAAGCCGAACTGGTGGCGTGACCGGCGCCGCAAAAGCTTAAAAACGCTGCGATGAATAAAAACCGCGGTTCCAGGCGCCGTCCCCTGACCGCCACGAATATTTTTCCCTCGCCGGCCATGCTTTGCGACCTGCCCTCCAAACCATGTTTGGATCGTTGCCCGTCAAGGCGTCTCGCCGCAAGCGCTATTGCACGGAGCGCGCGAGACTCAGCGTATCAGGAAAAGCACATGATGCACTTTCTTGTTCCTGCCGTCGCCAGCTAGGATTTGGTTAAAAAATAAGCGCCCGGCACCGCGACTCCGGCAAGATCACAGAGCGCTGCTAGGCCGTCCAAGCGGGCGCGGTTCGGCTCGGTCCGGCTTAGGCCAGCGGGGGCCGGCAGGCGAGCACCTCCCGTCAGCGGGCTATCGCTCTCCCCGCCTTCGTGTTCATTGCCCAGAGCCTGAAGGAAATGGGCTGTCCAATCGTGGATGCTGTTCGCGCGAAGCACCGCCATCATGGCGTTCCAGCGGTCCTTGCGTTCTTCGAGCGGCATGGCGTAGGCGCGCGCGATGGCGGCGGCGGTCGCTTCAATATCGTAGGGGTTGACGATCAAGGCGCTTTTTAGTTCATGGGCGGCGCCGGCGAATTGCGACAAGACGAGCACGCCGGGGTTATCCGGTGCTTGCGCCGCCACATATTCTTTGGCAACGAGATTCATGCCGTCGCGCAAAGGCGTGACGACGCCGATGCGGGCCATGCGATAAAGCCCGGCGAGGGCCGAACGGCTGATTGCTTTGTTGATATAGCGCAGCGGAGTCCAATCGACATCGCCGAGTTTGCCATTGATGCGGCCGGCCTCTTCCGCCAATTCGCGTTGCATATGGGAATATTCGGGAACCTCCGAGCGCGATTTTGGCGTGATCTGCAACATTGTCACGCGCGCCCGCGCCGCCCAGGGCGAACGCTCGAGGAAAGCGGCAAACGCCTCCATGCGTTGTTTCAGCCCTTTTGAATAGTCGAGCCGGTCAACCCCGATGACAAGGGGGCGGCCCTCGAGGCTCGCGAGCATGCGTTTGACGGTGCTGTTTTTTTCGGCGGCGCGGGCTTCCCTGGCGAAGGCGTCGGTGTCGATGCCGATGGGAAACGTACGGACCTGCGTCCGGCGGCCGTCGATCTCGCACCAATCGCCGCCGGCGACCCGCCCGGCGTTGGCGTTCACGATGCAATCGCGAAAATTATCGGCGTCGGCCTGGGTCTGAAAACCAACGACATCATAGGCTCCGAAAGAGCGAAGGATTCGCTGATAGGCGGGCAATGCGCTGGCCACATCCGGCCCCGGCCAGGGGATATGCAGGAAAAAACCTATCCGGCTGACGCAGCCCATTTGGCGCAAAAAACGCGCCATGGGAATGAGATGATAATCGTGCATCCAGATAATGTCATCTTGACGCAGCATCTTGTGAAGCTGGCGGGCAAATTGCTCATTCACCCGGAAATACGCGGCGGCGTTGCATTCCGATAGATCGGCGAGATCGAGGCGGTAATGACAGATCGGCCAAAGCGCCCGGTTGGCGAAGCCTTGGTAATATTGCTCGATATCGCGACGCGAAAGGCCGGACACCGCAAAGCTGAGAGATCCATTTGTCCTTAATTGCGGGACGGGTTCGCTTTCCTTGCAGGCTTCGCCCGACCAGCCGAACCAAAGTCCGCCGCGTGCCTTGAGCGCTGCTTCGAGCGCAACGGCAAGCCCTCCCGCTGCAGGCGTCGCCGAACATGCGGGCAAGGCCACGCGATTTGAGACGACCACAAGTCTACCCTTTGATCTCTCTGGTACGATTGCGGCGGGTTTGTATAGAAGTTCCAGATGATCCATGCACGTGAGGACCTTTTTCTGACCAAGCTAAAGCCTTAAACGCATAAACGCAGGATTAGTTCCAACACGACACAGGCGAGCAAACCGAACTCCCTTGTGTTAACCAAACTCGGCTTAACCTCTATTAAACAACAATGGCAAAGTTACGGCTGGAACTCGTTCATTTGCGAGCCTGTCTCAAAAGCTTGCGAGGAACCTAGATCTTGACTTTGACGAAGCCCGAAGGACTGCCGCGTTCTTCGGCGAGCTCGGCAACCATTAGCTTATGTGTTTTTGGAGGCGAATTTGACAGGACGTGGTGTTCCCGCCTGGCTCTCCGGTTTAGCCCAATGCGGCCAGCGCCTCGCGCATATGTAAAGGCAGCGGCGCTTCGGCCTTTACCGCGTCCTTGTTTTTGTACAGCGGAACCGTGATCGCCCTCGCATGCAGCTGCAAGCCCATCGCCCCGCCATGCCCATAGATGGCATCCCCCAGGATCGGCCAGCCCTGCGCCGCGCAATGAACGCGAAGTTGGTGCGTGCGGCCCGTCAGCGGCGCAAGCTCCAAAAACGCATGCGCGCCCGAGCGACCCAACACCCGCCAGGATGTTTGCGAAGGGAGGCCCAAAGGATCGGCCTTCATCCACCAGCCGCGACCCGGATCGAGGCGCCCGAGCGGCAGGTCGATCAAGCCTTCGTCCTGCGCCGGGTTCCCTTCCACGATCGCCCAATAGGTCTTTGCGATCTTGCCTTGCTTGAACAGGAGGCCGAGCTTTTCGAGCGCCTTGTGGTGCCGCCCGAGCACCAGGCAGCCCGAGGTGTCGCGATCGAGCCTGTGCACGAGAGCGGGATTGCGCGGCAAGCCAAAGCGCAGCGCATGGAAATAATCTTCGAGATTTTCACCGCCTTTCGGGCCGCGATGGACCGCGATCCCGGCCGGCTTATCAATGACGAGCATCAGCGCGTCGCGATAGAGAAGACGGGCGGTCAACGCTTCCCCGGTCATGGCCAGCCGCGAGCGGCGACCACCCTCCGCATCTACCACCAGCCGCGCCATTTGAACCATATGATCGGGACGATCGCGCTGAGCGCGATGAGCAAAAGCCCATATTGATAACCGAAGGACCAATCATATTCGGGAATGTTCTTGAAGTTCATGCCATACATGCTCGCGACAAAGGTCGGCGGAATGCCAATCACGGAGACGACGGTCAGAATTCTGAAAATATTGTTCTGATCGATGTTCGTCAGCCCCAAGGTGGCATCGAGCAAAAATTGAATCTTATCGGTCAGATGCGTCACGTAATCGTTAAGGGAATCGATGTCGCGTTGCAGGCTTTTGAGCTTTGCGCGCATGCCGGCTTCGAGATAGGGCGCCGCATTGGCCGCGACATAGGGCAACATGCGCGCCATTCCCAAAAGCAGGTCTTCGATCTTCGAGGTCAGATCGCCGTTGCGTCCGACCTTGCGCAGCACGAGGCGCAATTGCTCGCCATCCTCGCGCGGCTTGCGGCGCCGGGCGTTGGCGGCATTCGTGCCAAAAATTTCCTCAGACAGGCAATCGAGATCGCCGCCGACGCCTTCCAGCACGTCGGCGGCATGATCGACGACCGCTTCCAAAATGACGACCAAGGCGCCGGGCCCGCCCGCTTGCGCCGGACTCCGCGAAATAGATTCCTGCACATCGTCGAAGGCTTTCATATGCTTGAAACGGAGGGTCAGGAGAACGTCCTTCGACAAGGCGAAGCCGAGCGGTGTCCGCGCGGGCATGAAACCATCCGCC
>QHBR01000057.1:0-17180 GCA_003244015.1 Hyphomicrobiales bacterium
AAGTTAGAGTCGATCCACTAGTTTTGATCTAGGCTAAGACGCGAAGCCATCTTTACATTTGAAATACTCTAATTCCAAAACATAAAGCTTGATTTCTTTAAGTCTACATCTAGGAAAGGACGATCAAGCCAAATCGATCTGATCTCAGGGCTTTGAACCTTATTGATCGGAGGCCGCGTTGAATTACTTTCCACGGATCCGCTTCGGGCAGTGGCGTTGGGTCGCGATTGCGACGCTGCCTCTCTTTTTTCCCACCGCCGCATCGGCGCAATACGCACCACACGATTCGTTCAGGGAGCTCGAATCCAAATATATTTTCGGCTTCGCGGTGGGCTCGGACATCGGCGCCGAAGGCGAGCGCGAGATCGAGTCCGAGACCAACTTCGCGTTCCAGAAACGAACCGGTTCAAATGGGGCGCTCGAACAAGTAGTGGAACTGGAATATAATCCAACCGACAGTTTTCAGATCGAGCCGGGCGCGCGCGGCGTCTCCACTTGGATCGGCGGCGTCGTAGGATTGGATGACCGCCACGGCGCCGATTTTGGTGGCTTGTCGTCCGCGTTCAGATACCTTCTGATTGGGCGCGGCCCAGGAGCGCCGGTCGGTCTCCAAATTGCGGTCGAGCCCGAATGGTCACGCGTCAATGACGCCGGAAAACTGACCACCGCTTTTGGTGCCGAAACCTCCATCATCGCCGACACCGAACTTGTTCCAAATCGTCTCTTCGCTGCGTTCAATGCGACCTACACTCCTGAGATCGCAAGGGAATTCGGGACCCCGGATTGGCAGGGCGCATCCACGCTCGGGCTGAAGACGGCGTTGACCTATCGGATCACGCCAAATGTGGCGCTTGGCGGCGAGCTCGAATATTTCCGCGCTTTCGACGGGGCCGGATTCAATCGTCTCGCCGGAGATGTGCTCTTTGCCGGCCCAACATGCTTCATCTTGTTCACGAACAAGCTCTTCCTCTCGGCCGCCTTCTCCACGCAGATCGCCGGTCATGCGGCGGGCGACGCAAACCTCCTCGATCTGACCAATTTCACCCGGAACAAGGCCCGATTGAAGTTCATCTGGGAATTCTGATGCTTAGCTGGGAGAGTTTCGATGCATATGCCACGCGCCATGGTTTGGTCCGCGGCCGCAGTGATGCTTCTAACTTGTCTAGGCCAAGTGTCGGCTGACGGGCAGGAAGCCGTCACGGCGCGCACGGCCATCAAGGACCATCGTTTCCAGCCCGACGAAATTAGAGTGCCGGCCAACACGCCGATCACGCTCGTTATTCGCAACCTCGATCCGACTCCGGAAGAATTTGAAAGCAAGATGCTTCGGGTCGAGAAAATCGTGACAGGCAAGGCCGAGATCACGATACGCCTGCGGCCGCTCGCGCCCGGCCGTTATCGTTTCTATGGCGATTTTAACGAGGCGACCGCCGAAGGCGCGATCATCGCGGAATAGGCGACAGCGCCTCTACCGCATTTTCGGACTTCGACGCCGAGCGCGCATCGCGCGAGGATCGTGGTGGGACCGGCGGGCAAGGATGTCCTCTCAAAGCGCGCCGCGACGGATGTTTGCCCTGTTTTCTCGGCGAGGCGCTTTGCCGTGCCGGTGGGGATGCCGTTCTTGCAGCCAGAAGATGACGTCCGCCGCGCGGCGCGTTCGTTCCTCGCTGCGGCCATGTCCCGTGCTTCAATGAGCAGGGGTATATAATATATTGAGAGGGGTCACGACGCGCCCAACCGGAGCCTCTACCGGGGAGCTTCGCTTCTCTGGGTTATGATGCGGCAACGGAGCTGACTGGCAGCGGCGAGAGGCAAGGCGATGAAACCCTACGCGAAACCTACAAAACACATCGAAGGCGCGACCGGCGATTTCGAGGTAGTGATCGGGATGGAGGTCCATGCCCAGGTCACTTCGAAGTCGAAACTTTTCTCCGGCGCCTCGACCGGGTTCGGCAATGAGCCGAACAGCAATGTCTCGCTCGTCGACGCCGCGATGCCCGGCATGCTTCCGGTCATCAACGAGGAATGCGTGGCGCAGGCGGTGCGCACGGGACTCGGCCTCAAGGCCAAGATCAACCTTCGCTCGGTCTTCGACCGCAAGAATTATTTCTATCCAGATCTGCCGCAGGGCTATCAGATCTCGCAATATAAGAGCCCAATCGTCGGCGAGGGCGCCGTCGCCGTCGATGTCTCGCCTACGGAGCAGATCGAGGTCGGGATCGAGCGGCTGCATCTCGAACAGGATGCCGGCAAATCGCTGCACGATCAGTCGGCGACGGACTCTTTCGTCGATCTTAACCGGTCGGGCGTTGCCCTCATGGAGATCGTGTCGAAGCCGGACTTGCGCTCCGCCGACGAGGCCAAGGCCTATGTGACGAAGCTGCGCACGATCCTGCGCTATCTCGGCACGTGCGACGGGAACATGGAACAGGGATCGTTGCGCGCGGACGTCAATGTGTCGGTGCGCCGCCCCGGCGAGCCGCTCGGCACCCGTTGCGAAATCAAGAACGTCAATTCGATCCGCTTCATCGGACAGGCGATCGAGGCCGAGGCGCGCCGCCAGATCGGCATTATCGAGGATGGCGGCAAGATCGATCAGGAAACCCGGCTGTTCGATCCAGGGCGTGGCGAGACGCGCTCGATGCGCTCCAAGGAAGAAGCGCACGACTACCGCTATTTTCCCGATCCCGATCTTCTGCCGCTCGAATTCGACCAGGCCTTTGTCGATGCCTTGGCGGGCGATCTGCCCGAGCTTCCGGACGCCAAGAAGGCGCGTTTCGTCAGGGATTACGGTTTGCCGCCCTATGACGCTGGCGTCCTCGTCGCCGACAAGGACACCGCGGACTATTACGAAGCCGCGGTCAAACATCGGGGATCCCCCCGCGATGCAAAGCTCGTCGCCAATTGGATGACCGGCGATGTCGCGGCCTACGCCAATTCGGTCGGCCTTTCCGTCGCGCAGACCCACATCAAGCCCGGGCAGATCGCCGAAATCGTCGATCTCATTAGCGACGGCACGATTTCGGGCAAGATCGCCAAGGATGTGTTAGCGATCGTCATCGCCGAGGACCAGGATGGCGATCCGCGCGCCATTGTCGAGGCCCGTGGCATGACGCAAGTCACCGATCATGGCGCGATCGCGGCCTGCGTCGATGCAATTGTCGCCGCGAATCCGGACAAGGCCGCGCAGGCACGAGCCAAGCCTTCGATGCTCGGATGGTTTGTCGGTCAGGTCATGAAAAACACTGGCGGCAAGGCCAATCCGCGAACCGTCAACGAGCTTTTAAAAGCGAAACTTGGGGTCTGAAAAGCGATCGCGAATCATCGTTTGATTCGGGTGATTCGCGCGATGCGTATCGATTGGAGCGATCGCCGCGCCATTTCTCACCGCATTTTTTTTCATCCAATGAATTTTTTTTGCGGCTGATCCATGGCTTCAATTGGTGCCGCGCGATTTGCTCGAAGATTGCTTGCCGCGAGCGAAATCGCTCCTGCCAAACCGTTTGTGCCGGTCGAAATCGCGCCTTGCGAAAGCATCGCGAGAAATTACGAAAGCAGTTGTGAGAAGCCTCGGTGCGGGCGTGTTCCGAGGCCTCGAAAAATAGAATAGAGCCTTTAAATATAATAGGTTTCTGAATCAGCGAACGTACTTGACAAGAGCCGAGTCACGCCCGCTAGACGCGCTTGATCGCATCTTGTTGGCGTCCATGGTTCGCTCGCGGCCAGCCTTTCGCGCGCGACGATTGCGTCTAATCCAACAGGGGCTGCTTCATCGAAGGGAACGCGGCCGAAAGCGTTTTTGGACGCGCGGGCGGCGCGTTATTCGCGCTCATTTGCGTTGCTTGCGAAGCAACGCCTCTTGCACGGCTGATTAACAACGGTACGCTATGCAAGCCTCTAGTCGGCATTTCGAATCAGTCGGCTAAAAACAGCAGAGGAACTTTGAACATGGTGAAGGCAACCACCAAAAAGCCAGCAAGGAAAGCCGCGGCGAAGAAGAGTGTCGCGAAGAAGGCCACGGCAAAAAAGGGCGCTGTCACAAAAACCGCGCGCAAGGCAATGGCCAAGAAAAGGCCGATGAAGAAGGCCGCGGCCAAGAAAGCATCCGTCAAGAAGTCGGCGGCGAAAAAGATCGCCAGGAAGGCACCGGCAAGGAAGGTCAGCGCCAAGAAAATGGTGCGCAAACCGGCCGCCCGCAAACCCCCGCCGCCGCCGCCGCCGGGCCCTCCGGAGACCGCTTGACGACCTCGCAAGAGGAATGGAGACGGCCGGCCGCGGCTCTCGGGCGCCTTGTTTGCGCGAGGGGATTTTGTCGCGTCGCCGGTTGTCCCCTCTTGCTGTCGCAAGAGGATTCGTACGGTTTCACCGCGAGGGTGGCAAATCCTCGCGGCGCCCGCGGGAGCACTGGCTCGCGGCATCTAGCGGAGACAAATGCGCGCGGCAGCATAAAGGCACAGGGTATCCGCGCCGCCGCGGCGCCTACGTTCGTTAGCGTCCGCCGGAAGCAATTGAAGGCTCATTTCGGCAGACAGATCCGGGCGAAATCGAACCAGGTTTTGTCCGCCGCTGCTCCCGTTTCCTTCATCTTTTGCCATTCCAGCCCGCACGCGTGCATCCGCGCGCGGGATGCCGGCGGCAAAGTTCGCGGTTGCGGCGGTGGGTCAGGCTGCGGCCTTGGCGCCTCGATTGGCGCGGCGGAAATTGCCGGAGCCGAAGGAAAGCCGATTGTCGCGCGTCCCCCGGCCGGACCCGCTGGACGTGCCGGGGGCAGCGGCGCCGTGAACGATGGGTTTGATTTTTCTACCGCATCCAGGGCGAACGCGGGCCGGAGGGCGAGTTGACCGGCGGCCAAAACGAGCCATGCCAAGGCACGGGTCAATGTCAGGAGTGCGCCTGCGCGTGTCGTGACCACACGTTTTGCTGCGCTCATGGCATTCCGTTCAAATAGACGGCGTCTTGGAGCGAGACCCGGTTTCATTCAAATCGCATCACATACGGAACACTTTATTCTCGGATGCCGGCATGCCGCGTTCATCCTCGAGGCTTCGCCTTCGGGCCGTCCAATCAAACGTCATGGCCGCGCCACCGGCGCCATAGGGCTCCTTCAGCAAGGGTCTTAAAGTGCCGCGCATGACCTCGATCCATTGCCCTTGGTCCGCCACGGGCCGGACGGAGCGGCGGGCAGAAGAAAGCAAGCCGGCCGCATGAATATACTCCAAACCGGCTAGTGTCGCGATTCTGAAGTTTTCAGCATAGCTGAACGATGCTCGTCGATGGTGCGTTTGCGAGAGCGATTGATGGCGACGCGGATATCGTCGGCGGACTTTGTCCAGCGGAACGGCTTGGTTCCACGTCCTTTTACGGTGCGTTCCCCGGCAATATGCCCCGCATCCGCCAAGCGCGCCAGAGCCGGCCAACGCACGGCATTCCCCGGCCTGTTTCGTAGCCGTGTTGTTGGATTCGTGAACCGGAAAATGTTTTCGTTCCGTTCCAATCCCGCCTCGGTCATGGCATAAGCAGGCGCCACCTCGAATCACCTCGAATCACAAGGACAGGCGGGCGCATGGCAAGGAATGGCGATCTTTTCGGCAATGCGGCACGCAACGAGCTGCCCGCTCGACCGGGCCGGCAAGCCGTGGCGTTGCAAAAAGGTAGGTCGCCAAACCACGAAACGCCCGGCGAGCTCGGTTATACCGCCGCCTCGATCGAGGTGCTGGAAGGGCTGGAGCCGGTCCGGCGGCGGCCGGGCATGTATATCGGCGGCACCGGCGAGACCGCGCTCCATCATCTTTTCGCGGAAGTCCTCGACAATGCAATGGATGAGGCGGTCGCCGGCCACGCCAGCTTCATCGATGTACGCTACGAGGCCTCGGGATTTCTCAACGTCACCGACAATGGGCGCGGCTTTCCCATTGATCCGCATCCAAAATTTCCAAAGAAATCGGCGCTAGAAGTCGTCATGACCACGCTTCATGCGGGCGGCAAATTCGATCAAAAAACCTATCAGACCTCCGGCGGCCTGCATGGTGTCGGCATTTCGGTCGTCAACGCTTTGTCGGAATGCCTCGAAGTGGAAGTCGCGCGGAGCCAGACGCTCTACCGCCAGCTCTTCGAGCGGGGTCATCCCAAGACGCCCCTAGAAAAGCTCGGCAAGGTGCAAAACCGGCGCGGCACGAGCGTGCGGTTCAAGCCCGACGAAAGGATTTTCGGCAAGGGCGCGAATTTCAAGCCGGAACGCTTGTTCAAAATGGCCCGCGCGAAAGCGTATCTCTTCGGCGGGGTCGAGATCCGCTGGCATTGCGCGCCGGAATGGATCGAGCCTAATGCCGGGATTCCAGCCGACGCGGTTTTCCGCTTTCCCGGCGGCCTCAAGGACTGCCTTCTCCAGGATATCGAAGACAAGGACCTCGTCACCGACCAGATTTTCGCGGGCAGGGTTGAAAAACAAGGCGGCCACGGATCGCTCGAATGGGCGATGGCCTGGCTCGCCTTCGACGACGGCTTCGTGCATTCCTATTGCAACACCATTCCCACCCCCGACGGCGGCACCCATGAAACCGGCCTTCGCGCCGCGCTGGCGCGCGGCCTTAAGGATCACGCCGAGCGGATCGGCCTGGCAAAGAGGGCGGCCGCGGTGACTGGCGACGACGTCATGGCGTCCTGCGCCGCGATGGTCTCCGTCTTCCTTCGCGAGCCGGAGTTTCAGGGCCAAAACAAGGGGCGGCTTTTGACCAATGAAGCGGCAAGGATCGTCGAAGGAACTTTGCGCGATGCCTTCGATCATTGGCTCGCGGCCTCCCCTTCGCATGCCGCGAAGCTGCTCGACTGGACAATCGAGCGCGCCGAGGAAAGACTGCGCCGGCGCGCCGAGAAAGACGTTGCGCGCAAGACCGCGACGCGCAAGCTCAGGCTTCCGGGAAAGCTAGCGGATTGCGCGAATAACTCATCGCAAGGGTCGGAACTCTTTATCGTCGAAGGCGATTCCGCTGGCGGCTCCGCCAAGCAGGCGCGCGATCGCGCGAACCAGGCGGTGCTGCCGTTGCGCGGCAAAATCCTGAACGTCGCCAGCGCCACGCGCGACAAGCTCGCGGGCAATCAGCAGCTCAACGATCTTGTCCAGGCGCTCGGGTGCGGCACCGGAGCGTATTACAAGGAACAAGACCTTCGCTACGAAAAGATCATCATCATGACCGACGCCGATGTCGATGGCGCCCATATCGCTTCCCTGCTGATTACGTTTTTCTTTCGCGAGACGCCGAAACTCGTCGAGGCCGGACACCTTTATCTGGCGGTTCCGCCGCTCTACCGGCTGACCCAGGGCGCTCGCCAAGTCTATGCCCGCGACGATGCGCATCGCGATTTATTGATCGCCAAGACGCTCACCGGCAAGGCTAAGATAGAAATTAGCCGCTTTAAAGGGTTAGGAGAAATGCTCCCGGCACAACTTAAAGAAACGACGATGGATCCAAAAAGGCGCGGCCTGCTCCGCGTCGTCGTTCTTGCCGAAGACCGGGAGGGCACGGCGAACTCGGTCGAGCGTTTGATGGGCAATAGGCCGGAGGCGCGCTTCGCTTTCATCCAGGAGCACGCGGCTTTTGCCACCGCCGCCGAACTCGTGGTGGTTTGATATACGCGCTTGCGAAGCCCGGTCAGGGAATTGAAGTTGGCGCGGAGAAAGACGCGAAGGTGGCCGGCGGCAAATGGCGTTTCGAGGAGGCCACTCCTATAACCATTTGCGCGCCGGCCAACCCTACGGACCCAGGAGATGCGGCGGACCCGAGCACTCCGCAGGGTATCTAAAGTTCCTCGCCGGATACGCATTAGGATACGCACGGCCGCGCGCGGGCTTTCTTTAAGGGAGCCTGCTTCGCGCCGCCAGATATAATCATGCCCGGCGCGGCTAGTTAACCCGCGAACGCGGCAAATTGCAATCGGCTTCTTGGCCTCCGGCGCCTAATTTTTCATTAACGCCGGTTGACGTTCATTTCAGCGCCATGACGGCCGCGGCGGGTTGATCATGGCGGCAAGACTCCGGGCTCTAAGAGTTTTCGATGAGACGACGCCAGCGATACATGGCGAAATCGCCTGGGATGCCGTATTGCGATCCGCCTTGGGAATGGGCGATGTCGCCGCGAGCGGCGCGCTCCGTGCGGAGCCTCGTTGTCAAGACTTTGTCGCCAATCAGCGCGGCGCGCGTGCCAGGCGGCCATCCAACGCGGCCAAGGCTGGATTCGGCGGGGCGGCATAAGGATTTTCCCGGACGTGGTCGCGTCCCCCGGCGATGCCGCGGCTTCCTCCTGAGTCCGTCGAAGGGGTGTTTGCCGCCACCGTCATCGTCCTTCGACGCGCCCGGGACGAGGGGCGCAAGCCCGGCCAGAACCGCGGCATGTTCACGCCACAACATCAATGAACGAGAATTTTCCGGACGGTCACCCCAAGGGGTCAATCTTTCCGCCACGCGATCGCGCGAAATTCCTATTTGATTGCCGCATCGTATCTTTCCGCGACATAGTCCCAATTCACGAGATTGTCGACAAAGGCCTTGAGATAATCAGGCCGG
Source organism: Hyphomicrobiales bacterium (assembly GCA_003244015.1). GTDB lineage: Bacteria > Pseudomonadota > Alphaproteobacteria > Rhizobiales > Beijerinckiaceae > Methylocapsa. The sequence goes on from QHBR01000057.1 coordinate 8,561, forward strand.
CGATTGCGGTAATCGATGTAATAGGTGTGCTCCCAGACATCGACCGTCAAAATCGGCGTTGCCCCTTGGAGCAGCGGATTTTCGGCATTTCCCGTTTTCACGACGGCGATTTTGCCCTCTTTGACCGCAAGCCATGCCCAACCTGACCCGAATTGCGTTGTGCCAGCCTGCACCAATTCTTGCTTGGCCTTTTCGACCGATCCGAAAGTCGCAATAAGTGCTTTTTCGAGGCGGCCTGGAACCTTCCCGCCGCCATTTGGCTTGATTGATTTCCAATATTCCGAATGGTTATAATGCTGCGCTGCATTATTGAACAGCGGCACATTTTTGCCGTAGGTTTCCTTGACGATTTTTTCCAAGGACTTGCCTTCGAGACCGCTGTCCTTCAAAAGATTATTGGCGTTCGTCACATAGGCCGCGTGATGCTTGTCGTGATGAAATTCTAGCGTCTCCTTGGAGAGGTAGGGCTGGAGCGCCTCGTAAGGGTAGGGAAGATCGGGCAGGGTAAATGACATGCGGGCTCCTTGGTTTTGGCCGCCGGGCGAGGCTTTTGCGTCGTGGCCACGGCGCCTCATAAGTAAACGGCCCTGTCTGGCGCGGCAAGCGGTTAGACGGGCCAAATGTCCGCCGAATATTCGGTTGGTTTCGCCGCGGGGCCAGAACGGGGATGGCATGAGTGGCCACGAACCGGGCAATCGGATTTTTGGTTTTGGTGATTTCGTAAGCAGCTGGTTCGTATTCGGGGGCCGAAGGTGGAAAAAATGAGCTATTTGGTTCTTGCTCTGGGAGCTCTTCTCTCGTTGTGCGGTGCCTTCGCGATCTTCGCGGGCTATGGAATCATCCAGGTCGAGCGCGGCTGGGCCGGGGTCATCGCCGGTGCAACGGCGCTGTCCGGCGGGATCGTGACAATTGCGCTCGGGTTTATCTTGCACAGCCTTTCCGGCTTGCATGCTCTCCTCAAAACCGGGAAAGGTTTGCCGCCGTTGCCGCGGGAGTTAGGCGAAGATGAGGCCAGCGAATTGCGCCCGGAACCCGGGCTTGCGTTCAACCCCGAGGCTTCGATGGCGTCCGAAGCGGGGCCGCCTCCGGCAGCCATGCCGCCCGCCGCCAGCTCGCGAACCTGGCCGCAGCGTCCAACGCGTCCCAATCTCGCACCTGCGCGAAACTTCTTGGAGTCTCGCGGGACAGCGTTGCCCACCGCGACGGGAACGCCCGAGTCTGATTTTGCCTTGCCAACCCCCCCTCTCATTTCGGGCGCCGCTCCGAGAGTTTCCCAAGCCGCAAATGAGCCGCCGTCCGAACCGGGCTTCGCCATGCCGGACGAGGCGGCGGCGGCCAAGTCCGCTCCCGCGATGGAGGCGCCCGCGGAAGCCGCATGGAATGCGGACGACGAACCGGGATTCTTCGATGACGATAAAGCAAAAGAGCCGCAAATCGAGGCGCGGCTTCAGGAAACGCACTTCGACCCCGGCGAGCCCGGGACGGAATCCGGGCCGCGCGTGACCTGGCCGGCCGAAACGGCGCCGATCGATGCGATCATCGGCGAGGACCAGCTCATCGAGCCGGACCCGGCACTGGATGCGTGGCAAGCGGGCGCGAAGCCTTCGCCCGAAGCGATCGAATCAGCAGGCCTCGATCCCGCGTCGCCATTGGTATCCGAAGCCCTGCCAGCAGCTGAACCGCGCGAACCTCCTCCGCCGGCTGTTCCGGCTGCCACCGACGCGGGGCTCGCCATCGTTGGACGCTATGAATCCGAAGGAACCTCTTACGTCATGTATGCCGACGGGTCCATCGAAGCGCGGACGCAACACGCGGTGTTGCACTTTAATTCCATGGCTGAACTCAAGGCGTTCATGGAAGCTCAAGCATAAGTTTAATGTCAGCCCTGGCACTTCAAGTGCCGGTCTCGAACCCGCCTTCGACGCAGGCCAGGGCGAAGGCGTATTGCAGCGCCACCTCTTCCAGATGATCGAAGCGTCCCGACGCGCCGCCATGTCCCGCGCCCATGTTGGTCAGAAGGAGGATTGGACCGCCGCCCGTCGTCATGGCGCGAAGCTTAGCAACCCATTTCAGAGGCTCCCAATAGGTGACACGCGGATCGGTTAGGCCGCCCAGTGCCAGGATTGGCGGATAAGGTTTGGCTTCGACATTGTCGTAGGGGGAATAGGAGCGCATGACCGCGAAAGCCGCCGGGTCGGTGATCGGATTGCCCCATTCGAGCCATTCGGGCGGCGTTAACGGCAGGCTCGCATCGAGCATCGTATTCAAGACATCCACAAAAGGCACGTCCGCAATAACGCCCGCAAATAATCCTGGAGCGAGATTGACGGCGGCGCCGACGAGCATTCCGCCCGCGCTGCCGCCCTGGGCCACGATCCGTCCGGCGCCCGTATAACCCGTGGCGACGAGATGTTTCGCCGCGCTGATGAAATCGCCGAAGGTGTTCGGCTTTTTGCCAAGTTTCCCATCAGTGTACCAGTGCCAGCCCTTATCGGTGCCGCCACGGACATGGGCGATCGCACAGATGAAGCCGCGATCGGCGAGGCTGAGGCGATTGGTGGAAAACGAAGCAGGCACGTGAGAGCCATAAGCGCCGTAGCCGTAAAGCAGCAAAGGGGCGGATCCATCGAGCCGCGTACCGGCACGATAAAGGATCGAGATGGGAACTTGTTCGCCGTCCGCGGCGACCGCGAACAGCCGCTGCGCCACATATTGCGAGGAATCGTGACCCGAGGGAATGATCTGACGCTTGCGCAGGACCCGTTCGCGGGTGGCGAGATTGTAGTCGTAGGTTTCCCAAGGCGTCGTCATCGACGAATAGGTAAATCTGAGCGTTTCCGTCTCATTTTCGAGACGCTCCTCGAGGCCGAGCGAATAGGCTTCTTCGCGAAAAGCGATCGCATGTTCCTCGCCGCTTGCGAAATGCCGGATCATGATCCGCGGCAGGCCTGCTTCGCGCTCGATGCGCAAGAGATAATCCGGATAAACCGCTACATTGATGATCATGCACCCCCGCCGGTGCGGGACCTCGTCGATCCAAAACGGTCGTCCGGGGCTCGCCAATGGCGCGCTCCCGATCTTGAAATCTTCGGCTCCGCCGGCGTTGGTCCGGATAAACAGCCGGTCGCCGCGATGTTCGAGGTCATAGCGCAGACCCGGCGCGCGAGGCTCGACGAGGCGCGGTGTCGCGTTGCCATCGGCAAGATCGAGCAGATGGCATTCGGAGGAATCGTGATCGTCGACGTTTATGATTGCGAAGCGCGCCGATTGGCTGCGCCTGATATGAATGAACAAGCCAGGATCGTGCGCCTCGAAGACGCGGGCGTCGGCCGAGGGATCGCCGCCGATCCGGTGCCGAAAAACTTCGGCAGGGCGATGATTTTCATCTGTCCGCACATAATAAAAGCCAAGCGAATCCGTCATCCATATAAGGTCGCCGCCAGTATCGGCGATCACCTCCGCGCTGTCCCTTAGGCGGCTCTTCTCGCTCGGTTGGCCGGAGTTCAAGTCGCGGATCCGAATCGAATAAAGTTCCGAACCCGTCTCGTCGGCGCTCCAGGCTAATTTGGCGTGATCCGGGGACTGGCAGGCTGCGCCCATTTCAAAAAAGCTCTTGCCGCGCCCTTGCGCGTCTCCGTCGAGCAGAACTTCCTCGGGTCCGCCGCAACGTTTGACGCGGCAAAAGACCGGGTGCTGACCGCCCTTGTCGTGGCGAGCATAATAAAGCCACGGACCGTCTTGGCGGGGAACCTCGGAATCGTCTTCCTTGATCCGCCCGCGCATTTCCTCGACAAGCGCGGCGCGCAACTCTGCGAGCGGCGCGAGCATGGCTCGCGCATAGCCGTTCTCGGCCTCGATCAAGGCCCGAATATCGCCGGCCAAGGCGGCGGGATCGCGCAAAACCTCTCGCCAGTTCGCGGCCTTCAGCCACCCATAATCGTCGCTCAGCGTAACCCCATGCAGGGTCGTTTGCGTGCGGCGCTTTTCGACAGCTGGCGGCGCCGTCGGGCGGGGATCGGACCATCTAAGCTTGCGCATCCATCATTCTTTCTTAAGGGCGAAGCGCCGCGCACCGCACAAGTCAGGCAAGGGCCAGAGGCCTCTCGCGTTGCGTTATTCGCGCGCGGCCCGCATCTTTCAACGCTTTTTTTGCGTCAATGCAATAAAGTGTATGCATTGCTACTTGCGGAAACCAAGCGTTGCGCTTAGAAAGGTAGAAAGTTCTTGAAAGTCGATTCGCAAAAATCGCTAAAAAGAGCTTTCTCCGGCCGGTCTTGCCGCCATGGGTATATGATAGGTCATCGCTATTTAACCCATATACTACCGGCGACACCATTTCCTCGGGATATCGAGCGCCATGATTGAAACCTCAAGTTCTAACAGTTACATCGAGCTAGCCGCCGACATCGTTTCGGCATACGTCAGCAATAACTCCGTGCCGGCGAGCGATCTACCGTCCTTGATCAGCGACGTGCATTCGGCATTGCTGCGTGTCACTTCGGGCACGATGGCCGCGGCGGCCGAAACGCCAAAGCCAGCAGTGCCGGCCAAGAAATCGATCACGCGAGAGTTTCTCGTGTGCCTGGAAGATGGGCGAAAATTCAAATCGTTGAAGCGGCATCTGCGGACTCAATACAATTTGTCTCCGGACGAGTACCGCGAGAAATGGGGGCTCGCACCCGATTATCCGATGGTCGCGCCGGATTACGCCAAGGCGCGTTCGAACCTTGCCAAACAGATGGGCCTTGGCCAACAACGCCGGCGTAACCGGTAAGGGGGCAGGACTGGCCCTGTCTGGCTACTGGAGGGAGGCGCGCGTTCCATTCCGCGAGCAGGGGAAGCTTGGCGATGGCGCGGCCGGCTCCGGGGCAACAGGCGACGAACGCGAATCGTTGGTTGCGGCGGCGTTCGCGGTTCGAGCCTTCATTGTTGGTCGCGGATCGCGCCCTCCGCCGGCCATATCTCCGCAATCGCTTGGGAAGCGATTGCTCCGCCACCAAGCCATGCTTGGCGGACCGAGTGGCGAGCTTCGCCCATGGCCCCTTTCTCAAAATTCCGTTTTTTTCAATGGGAAGAGCGAAAATTCGAGAGCGGAACCAAATGTCATCCCTTTATGACAGTTGGTATTAGACGGCGGCGCGCGCGTCGTCCTTGATCCGCTCGACCATCGAACGCACGCCATTGGAGCGCTGCGGCGTCAAATGCGTCGAAAGGCCGAGGCTCTCGAACAGGCCGTGGGCATCAATGGCAAGGATCCGCGATGCCGTCTGGCCGGAATAAAGCGCCAGCAGCAGAACCACCAGCCCGCGCACAATATGAGCGTCGCTGTCTCCTTGTAAGTGGAGAACAGGGCTCCCCGAATGATCCGTCGCGACGCGCGTCTCCAGCCACACCTGGCTGGCGCATCCGCGCACTTTATTTCTGTCGTTATGAGCGGTATCGTCCAACGGTTCGAGACCGCGGCCGAGCTCGATCAAATAGCGATAGCGGTCCTCCCACTCGTCAAGGTAATTGAAATTCGCGATAATCTCGTCGAGCTTCGTGGCGGTCTGCAAGTCCGGCATGGATAGTCACACTCCCAACGGGCGCGATGCGCATGGGCCCGCGGAGACCTAAATTCGGCCCCTTGGGTCGATTTCAAGCGCTCATGACCGGCGCCAGATTTCTGTCTCGGGGTTCGCCTCATTATACCTAATGTGCGGCGGCCGAGACATCAACAACCGGCGAATTTGGCGGGGACTTGCCGTTGCCGCCGGAGCGCTGTCCCGCGGCCACGCGGCTAAAATGGGACGCCCCCTCAAGACAAGCGGCAGGCGCGCGCAAACAGGCCCTCCCTGCTCGCGCCATGCCGATCGTGTGGCCCGGGATGTCTTGCACCCCGCCCGCGGCCCCGGCCTTCGCGATAACCGATGCTGCGGGATCGCTTGGCCAAGAGATCGACGCAACTACGATCGAGAGCCAGAATATGGAGCGAAGCAGGAAGAGAATCGGCGAGATCTTGGCGAGACAAACCGGATCAGGGTTAAGCGCGCTTAATCGAGATCAGGATGCGTACGGTGCATGACACCCAACTGGATTTTTTCACCTTTTGCGCATTATTCGAGCATGATTCCAGCATGCCTTGGCAACGGCTTCTATACCATAGAATAAATTTCCGGGCGTTAGCGCCGCGCATGGCTGGCTTCCTAAAACTTAAGGGGAATTGTTTAAGAAGCGTCTGGTACAATCTCCGGCACCGTCGAATCCTTGGCCGGATTCTAGAGCGCTTCCCGATCGCTTGGAATCCTGCGATCGAACAGGAATCGCTCAATATCAATAAGTTGGAGCAGGTCCTTATCGAAAGAGACCGTCAACTTTTCCGGGACCTGCTCGAAGCGGCGCGGAGTGGAGCTGTGTTTTGGGTTTTTTGCCAAGGCTTGAAGGCTGGACTGTCAAGTTAGTCCTTCCCGCCACACAGGTGGTTCCTCTGGAGAGGACGCGCCAGGAAAGTTTTGTCCTGCGTCAGGTATTAAATTCGCTCGCGGCCGGCGCGGCGGCATCCGTTTGCGTTGCCCTGAACGGCGCGCCGGCGTTCGCCGACGCCCTGGTTTTTGCCTGGCTGATTTTTCCGGCGAGCATCTTGGTATTGTCGTCAACCGGCAAGCTGATGCCGACCGAGGCGATGTCCTCCTTGCGTTTTATCGCGGCCGGATTGACCGCCGCGTTTGGCGGCGGCGCATTGCAGCCAACCGCGTTCGCCTGGCTCGTCATCGCGCCAGTCGAAAGTGTTTTCTCCATGAACGGCATTGTTGTCGGCGCCAGCGCCACTTTGGCCGCCGTGTCCACGCTCGTAATAGGAGCCACGGCGGATGCACAAGGTGCCGCCGTGCTGGGCGCGGCCAATACCACGCTTTTCCTGATCCCAGCGACGGTCTTCGCCATGATCGTTGGAACCGGTTTTGTCCGCCTCCGGACCCTGCGCCGCAAGGCAAAGCAAGTCCGGGCCGGGCGCTACGATAGTTTGGCCGAGAACATGGGGTGCCTCGTCCTCGGTTGCGACCGGTCTGGCTCGGTGTCGTCGGTCAGTTCGAATTGCGAGGCCTTGTTCGGCTTGCGGCCAAGCGCATTGACGGGACGCGGCTTTTTCGAACGTGTCCAGGTCGCCGACAGACCCGCCTTTCTGAAGACCATCGCGGACACTCGCGCCGGCTCCTTGGCGATCGACGCGACCTTGCGTTGGCGCGGGACCGCGCAGGTCGACCGCGGCGGCCACGCCGAGCCGGTTTTCCTTTGGCTCGACATGCGGACGCGCCGCGCCGGGGAATATTGCGCGGCCCAAGGGGGAAGCCAGGACGAGGATGTCGTCGCCGTCTTTCGCAATGTCACGGAGGCCAAGCTTCGCGAGGCGGCGCTCGAGGACGCCCGCGCCACCGCCGAGGAAGCGAACCTCGCCAAGGATTATTTTCTCGCCCAAGCAGGCCACGAATTACGCACGCCGCTCAATGCGATCGCCGGATTTTCGGAGTTACTCGGCGACCCGCGATTGGCCCCGCCCGATCCCGAAAAACAACGCGAATACGCGAGGATCATTCATCGGTCGGGGCGGCATCTTCAGGCCGTCGTCACTTCGATCCTGGACTTGTCGAAAATCCAATCCGGCTCCTTGGCGATTGAGATCGAGCCTTTTGCCGTGGCACCGTTGATCGATCTTTGTTGCGACATGGTAAAACTTCATGCCAAGAACAATGGGGTCGAACTCCTTCGCGCCTATCCGGCAAATCTCGAAGAGATCACCGGCGACAGACGCGTGTGCACACAGATTTTCGTCAACCTGCTTTCAAATGCGATCAAATTCACGCCCGCTAATGGGCGCGTGACAATCAGTGCGAAACCCGAAGCTAATTCGCTTCTGATCCTGGTGGCCGATACCGGCATCGGAATCGCCGCTTCCGACCTCGCCCGGCTCGGCGATCCGTTCTTTCAGGCCAAAGCCTTACCGGACCAGCAAGAGAAAGGAACCGGTCTTGGCCTCTCGATCGTGCGCGGTCTCGTCGGCCTGCAGGGGGGCACGATCATGGTGGCGAGCGAACCGAGCAAAGGAACCAGCGTCCGTGTCCGTCTGCCGCTCGATTGCCGTGGTTTGGCAGCCAAGGCGGGAATCCAGACGAAAATAGAGACGATTGCGCACTTGCCTGTCTCTGACCAGCATGACCATTACAAGCAAATGACGGTGAAGAAAATTGCGTGAAGTCTTGGCCGCCGCCGATCATGATTTTGTTTTGACCGAACCGGCGTCGAAACTGAAACGCTTGCGGCAAAAGCTGCTTACCGCAAGAAGACGCGGTTCACGCCGGACAGGGAGGTGGGGCCGGCGCTATTTGAGCATTTCCGCCACCGGTTTTTTCGTCGCTACGGCCGCCGCGATCGTTCTCAATGCGCTCGTTTGGCAAAGGACCCGTCATCCCGCGCCGCTTTTCGCGCGCGCCGCACCTGTTGCCCCCGTTGCCCCCGCAAAAGAGCCAACGATCTCTGGACTGATCGCGATTCCGCTACCGCAGCCTCAGCCCGCCGTTACACCTACCAAAGCGCAAGAGAAGCCGGTTGAAAAGCCGCCGTTGGAGATGCCCGCCGGCGGGCATCT
>QHBR01000057.1:17390-19114 GCA_003244015.1 Hyphomicrobiales bacterium
TGAGCGCCGAAACGGGCATTACGATCAACTAGAACGTGATCGGTCGAGAGACGGTCCCGAAAAAGTTAACTGACCTTGTTCGACGCGAACCCTCTCCAACTCTTTGATTTTGAAAGATTCTTTTTCGAGCGAATAATTGAGGTCAATTAGGAAGCCGCTTTCTTTCTTGATAGGGTGGACGGCCCCCGCTCCCCAGCATCGATGTCCACACATGAGTTATTCTAAGACTCCTGATTGGGATTCATGGAACGTCGCTCGTGGCCCCGCCCGGGACCTTGCAGGAACAGTCGTTGCCAACAAAAGCCGGGTTATGAAGTTGGCAAGTCTTCACGGAGATGATGCAATAATCCCCCGGTTCCCGGTTGCCGCGCTCCCGCCGATCCAGAGAGGCGCGGCCGCGGAGCCTGTTGAATAGGAATAATCAGAGCCAGGATAATTATATCCGGAATAGGCATTATCCGAATAGGGATAGCCCCAACCGCCGCCCCAGCCCCAGAACGGGAAACCGCTCGCGAATAAGCCGCGACGGAAGCCGTGACGGAAGAAAAAGCGGTCATCCCGATCGAAGCGGCCAAATCGACGAAAGCGGTCATCCCGGTCGAAGTGGCCAAATCGAGGATCGAAGCGGCCTATTGCCACGCTCCGGCCAGCAAACCTAGGGACGAAACCATTAAAGTGGCCGCCAAAACGACTGCCCATGCCCATATGCCCGCCGCCAAAACGACCGCCCATATGCCCCCCGCTACCAAAACCGCCGCCCATACCCGCCACCAAACCCACCGCCGCCCATGCGTGCGAAAGCTGGGCCGCTCGCAACCAGGGCCGCGCCGAGCGCTGCCAAGGTCAGCAATATACCCACGCGTCGCATCGCATTCTCCTCCCGACTCCCATTTTCGGCCCGCAACCGGGCGCGAATAAACGATCTCGTTTCAGCGCCGTTTATGGGGCTAAAGCCAATCGAGTGAGAAACGCCGGTTTTGTGACAATCGTTCCATTAGTTTTAAGTTACTGGACGAACTTGTAAGGCCGCGCACGGGTCACCTTCGCCGCCACCGCGCTTATGCATTTGACCGGCTTTGCCCCGAAAACGCCCTGAAAGCAGGCGCAAAAGCGTCTCTCCAATGGTACCGCGGTTATTCCGGCGTTAGAGGGGCACCAAGGCCCTGGCCGGGTTTGGAACCAGTCCAAACCTTCTGCGTCACTGTCCCGCGCGCGCGGCCACCGGAAACCCTGCACGAACAGCCGCCGCCGACAAAGGACGCGTGATAGAGTTCGCAAGCCTTCACTGGCGTGGAGCAGTAGTTCCCCATCTGCCCCGTTGCCACGCTTCGGCCGGTCACGAGAGGCGCCGCTGCGTAATAGCCGCTGGAGCCGGTCGCGGGATAGCCGTAGTCGTAGGCGTAATCCGGGTAGTCGTAGCCGTAATTGTAGGGATAGCCATAGTCCCATGCACCTAAGCCATAACCGAGGCCAAGTCCTGCGTAGGCTGGCCACCAGCCGCCGCCCCAGCCCCAGCCGCAATTCCCGCCCCAGCAATTCCGACCCCAGCCATGATGCCAGCCATGGCCCCAGCCCCCATGGCCCCAGCCGTTATGCCAGCCATGGCCCCAGCCGCCATGGCCCCATCCGCCGATTGCCACGCTCCGGCCGCCAAATCCACCCCCATGGAACCCGCCGCCGCCAAATCCACCCCCATGGAACCCGCCGCCGCCAAAACTACCGCC
>QHBR01000125.1 GCA_003244015.1 Hyphomicrobiales bacterium
GGGTATTTTTCGAGATGCCCGAACGTATGCGGAGCTTCCTTCAGGTGCCCGAAGAGGGAAGACCCGGAAGGAAGCGGAAGCGAGGCTTTCTGGCGCGCTACCGGCGCGGCGGTTTGTGTGGGTTGAAGGCCAAACCGCTATTTTGTCGCCGCCGGAGCCTCCGCCCGCGCACTGGCACCGCAAACGGTGAGCAGCAACACTTGCCGCAGCGGATGAGCGACCCGCCAAGGCTCGCGAAAATCGGTTCCCGGAACAATGCTGCAAGAGACTGGCGACACGCAGTTTCTCGACGGCAAGCGCTTCCATGGCGGGCTCCGATCAATCACGGAACCCAAGAGAATCACGCTCTTTGTCAATCGTTGAGCGCCGTTAACCCGAACACGATGCCGTGCCTCGACATGAGGGCTCCCATGCACCCACGCCTTTCCGCTTCTTCTACGTTCACAATGCCGTCATCTTCGACAACATCCATGCCCGCGACAAATTATCTATGCCGGCGCGAAATTCAAGAAAAGTTCAACACGTCGTTCGAGTTCGTGCTATACAAATGTTTCTCGTTCGGCGACGGGTTAACGCCGCTGGTTGCGCAGGGAGGACACTTCCCGGAACCTGACTAGGAGAGTTAAGCCATGGACTTGACGGTCGTATCGACTTTTCGCTGCAATTCGCGCTGTCAAATGTGCCACGTGTGGAAATACCCCACCGCGCCCGAACAGGAAATAACTCTTGACACCCTGGCAAAGCTTCCCGGCGGATTTGACAATCTGAACGTGTCGGGCGGCGAGCCTACGCTGCGTCGCGACCTCGCGGAGATGGCCGATATTCTGTACCCGAAGGCGCGGGTCTTGGAGTTCAGTTCCAACGGCCTGCACCCCGAGCGGCTGGTTCCCATCATCAAGAAATATCCGAATATCAAGGTTCGCTTCAGCCTCGAAGGCGACGAACAGACGAGCAATCGAATCCGCGGCGAAAAGGACGGCCATAAAACCAAGGTGGCCGGGCTGCGCATGTTGAAGGAGGCCGGAGGCACGGACCTCGGATTTGCGTTTGTCATTCAGGACGAGAATGTCGGGCAACTGCTGGACGTCTACGAGTTCGCGCGTTCGCAGAGTTTCGAGCTGGCGACGACGACACTCCACAACGCCTGGCAGTTCTACAAAAACGACAACCATTTCTACGACAGAACCACGGTGGCGAAGCCGGTCGAGAAACTTATCACCGAATTGCTGAAAGGCCGCAAGGTGAAGAACTGGTTTCGCGCCTACTTGAATCTCGGTCTTATCGAGAAGGTGCTGGGACACGAGCGACTTATCCCTTGCACCGCCGGAAGCGACTTCGCCTTCATCGATCCATGGTCGGACGTGTGGGCGTGCAATGTGCGCTCGGATATTCCCCTCGGCAATCTGGCGCGCCAGAGCTGGAGTGAAATCATGCACAGCGATCTGGCGAGCGACGGCCTTAAAAAGGTCGCCTGCTGCACTCAGAACTGCTGGATGGTTACGACAGCCCGCACTGCCATGCGGTCGACGATCGTCCCGCAATTGCCCAAGATGCGGCCAATGGCATGGGTGCTGAAGAACAAGCTGAAAGTCACCCTGGGTAAACCGATCCGCTTTGAGGACTATATCGATTACGGCACCGTCAAACCCACCCCGCAGGTCCCACGTACCCCTTATCTCGGCACGGCGCACAAAGCCAACAAGCTGGACCGCAATCGCCAGACGGTGGCGGAACACTATCCGCAACTTGATTATATCAATGAATGACCCGCCTTTGGCTGAGAGGGCTGACTGGAATTTCAAGCTAAATGAGATCAATGCCGGGAGCTAACCATTGGCCGGCCGAGGGGCCGCGGAGTCCAAAGCTCGCCAGCACCAGAGGATCAAGCAGCTGCATCAATTCTACCTAAATTGGCCCGGCAAGCTATTGCGAAACAAAGGGCCTATTTCGAATCCGGCTTTGAACGCCATCGGCGAATGCATTCCCCATGTGATGGTTGTTGGCCTGCGCGGATTTCCTGGGGTGCAGGGAGGCGTGGAAACGCACGCACAGCATCTTTATCCGGCCATCGCCGCGGCAGGCTTCACGGTGACGGTCGCGTTGCGCTCGCCTTATGTCAGGGGCGGCCATCCATCCGAATGGAACGGCGTCAAGTTCGTGAAATTGTGGGCGCCGCGTTCCAAATATATGGAAGCCGTTACCCATACTTTCCTAGCCATCATGTACGCGGCATTGCGCAGACCCGATGTGCTGCACATTCAGGCCATCGGGCCGGCCGTGCTGACGCCGCTTGCAAGGTTTTTTGGCCTGAAAGCCGTCGTGACCCACCATGGCGCGGATTACGATCGCCAAAAATGGGGACCCATAGGCAAAAGCGTGTTACGGTTCGGCGAAGCCTTGGGGATGCGCTCCGCCAACAAGCGGATCGCGGTTTCCCGGACAATGCAGGCGCATGTGCGGAAAAAATACGGGCTTGAGGCCGCGTTTATTCCGAATGGCGTGGAGCCTGCCGTTGCCCCTTCCAGCCGTCAGGCACTGGAAAAATTCGGGCTCGAACCACGCAAATATATCCTCACGGTGAGCCGCATGGTCCCCGAGAAGCGGCACCTCGACCTCATCGATGCCTTTATGCGCGCGGATCTGCCGGGGTGGAAGCTCGTGCTGGTCGGCGGAAGCGTCCACTTGGACGCCTATTGCCGGTCCGTTGAAGACCTTGCCGCAAAAACGCGGAATGTGGTGGCGACGGGATTCCAGGAGGGAGTGGCGTTGCGGGAGCTTTACGGTCATGCGGGATTGTTCGTCCTGCCCTCGTCGCATGAGGGATTGCCCATCGTCTTGCTGGAAGCGTTGAGCTATGGCCTGCCCACTCTTGTCAGCGATATCGAACCGCATCTGGAGGTAGAACTCCCGGCGCGGCACTATTTCAAGATGGGCGATGTCGATGCCCTTACGGAAGCAATTAAACGGATGGCCGCCTTTGAAGTCTCGGACGAGTGGAGCGAGAACCTGAAGCAATGGACGTCCAGGCGCTACAATTGGAGCGCGTCCGCACAAGAAACTATCGCAATCTACCGCTCGCTGATAGGGTAATAGGGCGTGCTATGCTTCTCAAAAGCACATTCAATGTGCCGCCATCCCGCAGGCGCGTCTAAGCGGCGCAATACGCATTCATGGTGAGCGGCCCGCCGCGATTCGTGCCGTCGTCGAAGAGCAGCGCTTGGGCGGCCTGCCGGCAGCTCCACCCGTTGTCCAAAACGCCAGGGCGTTCGCGCGACGGGCCGCCGAACCATCGCGCCAAAGCGCTCTCGCGTCACTTCGCATTCTCTTGCCAGAGCCCGATCGCCGCGCCGGCCGGATCCATGATGATGGAGAAAGAGCCCGCTCCCATCACTTCCGTGACGTCTTTCATGACAGTGGCGCCAAGCGATTTCGCCTTGGCGGTCGCCGCCGCCACATCGTCGACCAGCACGTAAGGTAACCAGGCGGTAGGGACGCCCGGCGCGGGAGTCTTCATCATGCCGCCGCCGGTGCCCTCGCCGACGCGGATCATCGTGTAGGTGAAGCCGGGCGTCATCTCCACGTCTTCCAATTTCCAGTCGAACAAGGCTCCGTAAAAAGACTTTGCCTTGCCGGTATCCGGGGTGGTGAGTTCGACATGCACAAAAGGGTTGGCCATGATTGCTCCTTCAAAGATTGGTTGCAGATTCATTGCTCAGGGTTCAAGGTTGTGGTGTCGCAACGCTGCCCAGTCACCAGCGGGTCCGGACCATGCGCACGATAATATCTTGGGCGGCGCGGGGCCAGGTTAAGCGGCCACTATGACGATTTTGCGATGGCGGGAGCGGCTTCAAAACACGGTCCGGCTGCGAATCGCGGCGGCAAGCGTGCCTTCATCGAGATAGTCGAGCTCGCCGCCGACCGGAACGCCATGCGCGAGCCGCGTGATCTTGACCTTCGAATCGGCCAAGAGACCGACGACGTAATGCGCCGTCGTCTGTCCGTCCACCGTGGCATTGACGGCCAGGATCACCTCCTTGACGCGATCGGCCGCGACCCTTTCAACGAGGCTTGCGAGGTTCAGATCCTTGGGGCCTATGCCGTCGAGCGGCGACAAGGTTCCCCCGAGCACATGATAGCGCGCGCTGAGAACTCCGGCGCGCTCGAGCGCCCAGAGATCGGCCACCGTCTCGACGACGACGAGCGTGTCGCGGTCGCGCCGCTCGTCGCGGCATAAAGTGCAAGGATCGCAGGTATCTGCATTGCCGCAGGCGCGGCAGGTCACGATTTTTTCGCACGCCGCTCGCAGCGCATCGGCAAGCGGCGCGAGAAGTTCCTCGCGCTTGCGTATCAAATGCAGCGCGGCGCGGCGCGCCGAGCGCGGTCCAAGCCCCGGCAGACGCGCCAGCAATTGGATGAGCCGCTCGATCTCGGGACCCGCGACGCGTTCGCCCATCGCACCGGAGGCCTCAACCTGATGGCATCAGAACGGCAGTCTCATGCCCGGCGGCAGCGCGAGGCCCGCGGTCATGCCTTTCATTTTTTCTTCCATCAGCCGCTCGGCCTTTCTGCGCGCATCCTCATGCGCCACGACGATCAAATCCTCGAGGACTACTTTCTCATCGGCTTTGAGAAGCTGGTCGTCGATCGTAAGTCCCCTCATCTGGCCTTTGGCGGTGAGGATAACGCGAACCATGCCGCCGCCCGCTTGCCCCTCGACCTCGATCCGCTCCATTTCGGCCTGCATTTCCTGCATTTTCGCCTGCATGGCCTGCGCTTGCTTCATCAAACCGAACATGTCAGGCATTGCTGTTTCCCCTTGCTTGCGATGAAGAGCGAACCCGCGAGCAATGCCCGTTCAAAGCTCGTCTTCCCTGCCGTCGTTAAAGCCGATTTCATCGTTCGTCTCGCCGTCCGTTGCCGCGGACGGCATGGTTCGCGGCGGGGGCTCGCAGGCGCGGACCGAGGCTATTTCGGCGCCCGGAAACGCGGCGAGCACGCTTTGGACCAGCGGCTCGGCGCGCACGCCGGACAAAGCCTCGGCTGCCTTGGCGTCCTCCTGTTCCTTGAGGCTCGGGGCGCCGGGCGCGCTCGAAATAGCGACCATCCAGCGGCTCCCCGTCCATTCCTGCAAGCGGCGCGCGAGAGTTTGCGCAAGCTGCGGCGAGGCGCCAGGAGCGGTTGAAAATTCGATGCGGCCTTGCTCGAATCCAACGAGGCGCACGTCGCGTTCAAGCGCGAGCTTCATTTGAATGTCCCGACGGCGGCCGGCGAGCGCCACCACATCCTCGAAACGGGCGAGCGCCATCGAAGGGGCGGCAGCATTTACGCGTGGCGCCGGCGCAACCCCGAATGTGGAGCTCGCAATGGCCGCTGGTTCCCGCGCGCCGGAGCCCGTGTCGCGGCGGCGAGATCCTTCTTGCGCCTCGGCGCTTGTCATTGCGGCGAGCTTGCGCACAGCCTCGTCTGGGGCCGGCAAATCGGCGGCGAAACCGATTCTCACCAACACCATGTCGGCGGCGGCGAGCGGGCGCGGCGAATCCTTCACTTCGCGCAGGCCTTTCAGCAACAATTGCCAGGCGCGGGTTAGAACCTGCATTGACAACTCTTGCGAGAACCGCTGGCCGCGCGTCCGCTCTTCCGGCGTCAACGAGGAATCTTGCGCGGCGTCCGGCACGAGCTTCAGACGGGTGACAAGATGGATGAATTCCGCGAGTCCGGCAAGAGCTTCGGACGGGTCGGCGCCAAAGTCATGCATCTCCTTCAGGGTGCCGAGGGCCTCCGCCATCTGGCCGCGCATGAGGGCCTCGAAAAGATCGACGATCCGGCCCCGGTCGGCGAGCCCCAGCATCCCGTGCAAGGCTTCCGCCGTGATCGTCGCGCCGGGCAGGCCCGCTCCATGGGCAATGGCTTGATCGAGAAGCGACAGCGCGTCGCGCACCGAGCCTTCCGCCGCGCGCGCGATGAGGCTAAGCGCCGCGTCCTCGATCGCGACAGCCTCCTTGGCGCAGATCGAAGCAAGGTAGCCGGTCAGCACGCCCGCATCGACGCGACGCAAATCGAATCTTTGGCAGCGGGAGCGCACGGTGACCGGAACCTTTTCGATCTCGGTTGTGGCGAACACGAATTTCACGTGATCGGGAGGCTCTTCCAAGGTTTTCAAAAGGCCGTTGAAAGCCTGTTTGGAGAGCATATGCACTTCGTCGATAATATAGACTTTTGTGCGCGCCATGACCGGCAAGTAACGCACGCTCTCGATGATTTCGCGCACGTCGTCGATCCCGGTATGCGAGGCGGCGTCCATTTCGATGACATCGACATGGCGCGATTCGATGATCGCCTGGCAATGCACGCCAAGCCCCGGCATATGAATCGTCGGGCGCGTCACCGCCGGCTCCGCGCCTCGCGCGGGAACTTCGTAATTGAAGGCGCGGGCCAGGAGGCGCGCCGTCGTGGTCTTGCCGACGCCGCGCACCCCGGTCAGAATATAGGCTTGGTGGATGCGTTCTAGGTCGAAGGCGTTCGACAACGTCTTGACCATGGCGTCCTGGCCGATCAAATCCTCGAAGCGCGCGGGGCGGTACTTTCGCGCAAGGACGCGATAAGCCGCCTGCGTGCTGACTTGGTCTTGCGCGGCGATGGCGCAAATTCCTAGCCCTGGACCGGCTTCGTCATGAGCGTTCGGGGGTGGTTCCATGCCGTCTGGCATCGCGCGGGCCTTTTAGGAAAGAGGCTTGACTGGGGCCACGCCAATGTCCAGCGGCCCGGCCGGCCCGCCGGACAAAGCCAAGTTGTCGCAAGGCTCAAGTTGTGGCAGCCAAAGTGGGAGGCTGGTCAGAGACCCGCCCGGTCTCGTTAGGGCTGCTTCCTTCCGGACCTGACCCGGTTGGCGAGTGGTGCGTCCACCGCCAACCTCCCAGCATCTATTTGGACCATGCGCGGCAATTTCGCAACCATCTCGAATTTTGGTCATGGGTCGGTTTGAATTTCTGCGCTAGGCGGAGAGTGGCCATTGGGGAAGGTCCGCTGGTCGGCCATGACACTCACACCCAGATTGGCGTTCGTCACCATTGTGGCAACCGCGCCTTCGATCGCCACCATGTCGAGCAGCGCGGGAATGGCGATGATCTCGTTCGATTTTTCGTTCACCTTGACCTGTCCGAGCACGAGGCGCTAGCGGGCGGCGAAGGCCGAGACCATGTGAACCGGCGCTTTCGCGTCGTTTTTCTGATAGGAGCGGCGCGACATCTTTCCGTCGATCGCGATGACCTCGACCTTCGTCTTGGTCAGCGCCGCCGCCCAGGCGACGCAGCAGCGGTGGAACGCAGCCGCGTCGAGCGTGGCGAAAATATCGGCAATTATCTAGTTGACGTACTAGAAAATATGGGGTATGCTTTTCCTCAGATAAAGGAAATACCCAATGTGCGATCTGACAAACCCAATTTTCACCGACGCCGAAAAGGCCCGCGAGCATCTTGAAGCTCTCTATTGGCCAGACGGTCCGGCTTGCCGCCATTGCGGCAACGCCGACTCGTCCCGCATCACCAAGCTTATGGGTAAGAGCACGCGCCCTGGCGTCTATAAATGCAACGAGTGCGCGAAGCCGTTTAGCGTGACGGTCGGAACCGCAATGGAGAGGTCGAAAATTCCTTTGAACAAATGGCTTCTTGTCATGCATCTGATGATGGCCGGCAAGAAAGGCATCTCGGCCCATCAAGTCCACCGCATGGTCGGTCTCTCCTATCAAACCGCGTGGTTTATGTGCCACCGGCTTCGGGAGGGTATGCGCGATATGAGCCATAAGGCGACTGGCGGCCTTGGCGGCACGAGTAAAATTGTCGAGGTCGACGAAACCTATATTGGCGGTAAATCCAGAAATCGAGCCTTCAAAGAACCGGCTCCGAAGAAAGCTGTTTTGTCACTTATTGAGCGTGGCGGACACATCGCATCCTTTCATATTGCGAATGTCAGCTACGAAATGGTGCGCCCCCTGGTCATCACCAATGTCAATCGGGCCAGCGCCCTTATGAGCGACGAAAGCTCCATCTATCCGAAGATTGGCGACGAATTTGCCGATCATCGCACGATCAATCATAGCGCCAACGAATATGCACGCCTTGGTGGATACGTGCATATTAACACGGCCGAAAACTTCTACAGCATACTTAAGCGCGGGATCGTTGGCATCTATCATTCGGTCAGCGAAGCCCATCTGCATCGATATATTGCCGAATTCGATTTCCGCTACAACAATCGCTCTGGCCTTGGCATCGGAGATGTCGAGCGCGCCGCAAAAGCGATGAAAGGACTCGAAGGCAAGAGGTTGACCTATCGACAGCCTCGTGAAGCCACTCACGCTTGAACAAAAGGCGCAAGCCTTCTGGAGATGGAGGAAGCGCCGATGACAGAAGAAGAACAGTTCACTCACTTTGAGACGATGGGCGAAGCACACGTGCAAGACATGGCATTGCAATGGTCGGGGCCATTGCAGGCACTTGCTTACAAATGGCTCAGACAAAAAGATCAGGAGTCGCGACGCCGCAATGAGGCTTCCCAGGCCGAACAAATGCGAACCGCACGAACTGCGAAAAACGCTGCGATAGTGGCGGCGATTGCCGCTGCCATCGATGTCCCGCTCGCAATTATCTCCATAATCATTTCAACCCTCACGTGGGTATATCCTCATCACTAATGGGGGCTTGTCGCTCGTCGGCCGCCCGCGCTTTTTCGGACTCGCCTTCGGTTCGGCTTTGGCCTTATTGGGCTTCAGCGGTCGCGGTGGTGTGTTGAGCATATGCTTCGCCAGCTCGTCCCGGCGGCGCGCGATTTCCTCGTCGCTGTAGGTTTCATTGTCCGTTCGCGAGTGTGTGCTCATGACATGGAAATCGAAGTTAGAAGCCAACTCAAAGTACGTGCATGCTATCGGCATGATCACGATTGAAATGGCAAATGTCGAGATGTTTTTAGGGCGCTTATTAAGCGAAGTCCTAGAAGTAGCTCCTAATATCGGACAAGCTATTTATTGGGCTCCAAAGTCGGCGTGTGCGAGAATCAAAATCTTGAAATCCGCGGCTAAACAAAAGTTTAAACCAATCCCACTTGACGATTCTCTAAATATTGAGTTGCATCAAAAGGCAACAGCTACAACTCTTAAGGTAATTAAAAAATTATTAGATCGATCAACAAGCTGTATTGGGCGTAGGAATGACATTATTCACGGCGTTTGGGGGCAAAACAGTGCAACTGGCGCTATCTCTAGTGGATCGACTCTAACTT
>QHBR01000337.1 GCA_003244015.1 Hyphomicrobiales bacterium
AGTAAGTGCGGGGTTTTATGTTGGTACTTACCTGTAGTGCATAGGAGGATGCAATGCAGGTAGATATTTATCAGTATGTCACAGCTTTCCCGACGCGGTGATCGAGAAAATCCGCGCTTATAAGCTCAAAGTGAATCTGACATATAGCCAGATCGCCTGTTGAATGATCACGGGCGGAAAGCTTAGGGGCCGTAGTGGCTCAAATACCATTTTCTCCTCAAATCGCTTGGCAGCTTGCCGCCGTTGGCTGCAAGTATCACCATGATCTGTTCGTGAAGCCAGATATTCATCGCGGCGGAATTATTGGTATCGCCATCGTAGTGAAGCTCCTTTGCGAGTTCCTTACGCGCAAGGAGACTGCTGTCTACGGACAAGAGCTTCATCAGATCGACAATGGAGTGTCTCCAGTCGAGCTTCTCGGTTTTTTTGTCGCCCAAGTCGTCGAGCAATGCGGCGACATCCACTGATGGCCCCGGCGGCGCCGACGATGAAATCGGAGCAGGGGCGGATGGTGCTGCGTTCGTCGTCCCGCTAGCTTGAGCAGAGGGCGCAGCCGGAGCAGCAGCGGCCGGCGAGGCTGGCGCCTTGCCCAATACTTTAGACATGATCGTCCCTAAGATGCTCATCGCACGCTCCTATATTTCATGTCGAATAAGGGGGGAGTTGTTCGCCTTCTCTGTCGCGTCCACGCCCAGCGGCCCGAGCAGCGCGTGCGACTTGTGTGCCTAATCACCCAGTCTTCCGGCCGCCGAAAAATACTGTTCTGCATTCGTTAATGCGCACCTCTCCCGCCATTCGCGCCACGGCAAGGAAGGCCAATGTTGCCATGGAGGGGCAAACCCTAGTCATCCGTTACCCGTTGGGTTACCCAAATTGATTTCAGCGGCTGGCCGATGGCGTTTCACCGTAACTACTTGAAAATATTGGTGCCGGTTGCAGGAGTCGAACCCGCGNNTTCGTTAATGCGCACCTCTCCCGTGAGTTCCCGCCGAAGGGTCCCATCGGCCGCACTTGAGCAATTCGATCGCGAGCGGCGCATAGTCGAGCGCCGCATCAAGGCGGCGAAGTTCGCGGCCGTGAAGAGCCTCGACAGCTTCGACTTCGCGGTGTTGCCGTCCTTGAACAAGGCACGAGAGCGCAAGGAATACCCTCGCGCGGTTGCTGCCAGGTCCGTGCTGGAAAGTCACGATCCCATTGACAAATTTCACATGTGGAATACTATGAATATACGAAATTACGAATTTCGACTAACTTATGAACCAGCTGCTTTCAGAGGACATCGCAATGACGCTCATGCGCGTGCGCCGCGCGGCGCAATTGACCCTGCCGGCCGACGTGCGGCAGGCGCTCAATGTGAAAGAGGGCGACTATCTTGAAGCGCGCATCACCAAAGACGGCGTGCTCCTGACGCCTGTTCAGGTTGTCGAGCGCGAGCGGGCATGGAAGAACATCGAAGATATCGCCGCCCGAGTGCGCGACCTCGAACCCGATCCGAATGAAGATCCAATGGCCGCCGAGGAGCGGATCGCCGAGCAGGTCAAGGACTTCCGCCGCAAACATGTCTAAAGCTGTCTTGGACACAACGATTCTGGTGAGTGCTCTGCTCAATTTCGTTACCGGAGGAGCGTTGCACCTCCTCCGTTTTGCTGCGGAGGGAAAATTCGAACTCTACCTTTCCGATGATATTCTCGAAGAAACCGCCCGTGTGCTCCTGACCGGCGAAACCGGAGCAGAACCAGCAGGAACTGCTTGACGAAACCGACCCCAATTAGAGAAGACTCTTAGCATGGATAGTCTTCAAAGAGAATCTGTACCAAAAGCATTTCGGCATCCCGAACATGATCGTGCTTACGGTCACCCTCTCCGACTTGCACATGGAAAACATCATGGCGCATTTGAAGCGGCTCTCGACTACGGGGAACAAACTTTCGGGAACGCGTCCATTTCTTTTCAAATCTGTGCCGTCGTTGAACGCCTACGTCAACAAACCGCCGGCCACCGCCCATATGCTGACGACGCCATGGGCACGCGTCGGGTTCGAGGACTTTTACATTGGGAAGGAATAAGGGCCGATCTATGCCACTTTCCTAATACCTAAAATGCCACCAGTCGCCCCGACCATCTGCACGATTTGTTTGATTCTGACGCGTTCCCCCACTTCCAAACGGTCTCGTCATGACGCGTCTCCTCTCTTCACAATCATATCGGTACAGAATGAAAAGCCCGCTTCAAGCGAAGCGGGCTGCATTTCGGAGAGGACTTTTCGTCAGACTGTCGGTTTTCAGTCTCAAGCCACTTTAGGGCTAGTCCTATGCTACATAAGCGGAGACTGGGGTAACCGACAGCCCCAGTGCTGCATAGATTACAAAAGAACGCAGGATTTCTTTTCAGACCGTGGTTTCGTCCTAAAGAAATTCTTGATTGTTAAAGAATAGGCGTACTTCCTACACCGTTTCCGAACTAGAACAGCTCAGATTTGACATAAATTCTTTTATCAACTTCTGTACCCAGTCTATCATATGCCGTGTATATGTCAAGTGTACATAACGTATAATAAAAATATAGCTAATAATAGCCCTTTTTCCACAATAAACCTCCCTTTGCGCATGATCGAAGACCGTCGTACAGGCGCCGCTCGACTGATGGCGAACTCGGTGTGGAACGGGGCAACTTTTTTCGTCAACGGTTTCTCGCTAGACATTTTAATGTTAATGATGTGGTCCTTGCACCACGTTATCGCCTCCGCTGAGCTGGCGAATTTACTAATCCCGACACGGGTGTTTTTGTCGGAGGGGCTGCCGTCGCGGGAGTGGTTGGAATTTGAAGGTGACGTAATCTCCAGTTTGTTTGCTCAAACCGAATCGGCGTTGTCGCGCCGAGGGAGATCACGCCATGAAAACGGATATCACAAAAGCGGCGGCGGAAGCGGCCGAAGGAACGCTTTTCCTTGGGGACGATTGGTTTGATCCCTTGGAAGCCGGGGTGCGGGTTCGTATTCGCGGCTTCATCGAGGAACTGTTGGAAGCGGAACTCGATATTGCTCTGGCGCGGAAGCGGTATGAGCGGCCGGAGCCTGCCGGGACCGGCGAGGGCGACCTGGCGGTCATGGCGGCCGGCCATCGGCACGGTCATCGCGAGCGCC
>QHBR01000049.1 GCA_003244015.1 Hyphomicrobiales bacterium
GGTATTTTTCGAGATGCCCATAGCAACTTGAATTTGCCAACAAGGTCTTGCGCAATCGGAGGTTTTCGTCGATATGCCAAGATACGGCGGGGTGATTTTCCGCCCGATTGACGCTTTTTGTCAATCTCTGTAAACTCGCTAGCGAAGTTGGAGAATATTGATGCGCAAGCCGCTCACTTTTGACGATCTCGTTCCGTCGTCCCCGAACGGCCGCTTCGCGGCAATCCGCCGGCCCTATAGCCCGGAGGATGTCGCGCGGCTGCGAGGCTCGTTTCCAATTTCTTATACGCTCGCCGAACGCGGCGCCAACAAGCTTTGGCAATTGCTGCACGAGCGGCCCTATGTGCATGCCCTTGGCGCCGTCACCGGCAACCAGGCGATGCAGATGGTTCGCGGCGGGCTCGAGGCGATTTATCTTTCCGGCTGGCAGGTCGCGGCCGACGCCAATGTTGCTGGCGCCATGTATCCCGATCAGTCGCTCTATCCGGCCAATTCCGGCCCCGAGCTCGCCCGCAAGATCAATCGCGCCTTCAAGCGCGCCGACGAGATCGAGCATGCCGAAGGAAAGGTCTCGCGGGATTGGTTCGCCCCGATCGTCGCCGACGCCGAGGCTGGATTTGGCGGCCCGCTGAACGCTTTCGAGATCATGAAGGCCTATATCGAGGCCGGCGCGGCAGGGGTCCACTTCGAGGACCAGCTCGCGTCCGAAAAGAAATGCGGCCATCTCGGCGGCAAGGTTTTGATCCCGACCTCGCAGCATGAGCGCAGCCTCGCGGCGGCCCGCCTCGCCGCCGACACCATGGGCGTGCCAACGGTCATCGTCTGCCGCACCGACGCCGAATCGGCGCGTCTTATCACCAGCGATGTGGACGAGCGCGACCGGCCGTTCATCGAGCCGGACAGCCGCACGCCGGAAGGTTTTTTCCGGCTAAAAGAGGGCGCTGGGCTGCAGCATTGCATCGCCCGCGGTCTATCCTTTGCCGAATCCGCCGACCTGCTCTGGTGGGAAACGTCCCAGCCAGACCTCAACGACGCCCGCGCCTTCGCCGAAGGCGTCCAGAAAAAATATCCCGGCAAGATGATGGGGTATAATTGCTCGCCTTCGTTCAACTGGAAAGCAAAACTCGACACGGCGACGATCGCCAAATTCCAGCGCGAGCTCGGCGCCATGGGCTACAAGTTCCAGTTCGTGACCCTGGCCGGCTTCCATGTGCTGAACCACTCGATGTTCGATCTCGCCCAAGGGTATCGGGATCGCGGCATGGCCGCTTATTCCGAGCTCCAGCAGCGGGAGTTCGCCTCGGAGGCGCAGGGCTACACGGCGACGCGGCATCAGCGCGAGGTTGGCACCGGCTATTTCGATGCCGTGGCCGTTGCCGTCTCGGGCGGCGCCGCTTCGACGACCGCGATGGGCGCGTCGACCGAAACCGCCCAGTTCAAAAAGCCGGCCGTCGCCGCCGAATAATCTTTACAGTTTTCCGGAATGAAGATCGCGGCCCCGCCCCGGGCCGCGATTGTTTTAGTAGCCCAAACCGGTCGCGGGGGACGCGTCCCGGCGGTAGTGGGTCAGTTTGAATTTCGGCTCGTGACTCGCAGCGGACACTGTGGCGATGGCCGTGGCGCAGCGCAGCCGGTCTGATATTCAAGCTGACCTCAGCTCTATGCTGGAATGTTCGAAAACGCGCCCGCCTGGCGTCGCGGTGCTGATCTCGGGTACAAACACATGGCCTAGGCGCTCTTGCGGGAATTGGACGAATCGCCCTGGGGGTGTCAATTCGCCCACGTGCTCCGCTTCTGATACACTTCGGGCGCTGCACCGCCACCCTGATTGGAAAATCCCAAATGAAATCTGCCAGGATTAGGGATTCTCTCGCCGTGTAGTTTTTCAGGACAAGCGACATCCCAGCCTAAGCAGTCGGAAATCGATTCTGCCGATCGGCTCTTCCAGGTTGGGCAGTTTGACGAAGCTGGCGAACTCTACGCACGAATAGCTGCCCAAAATCCCAAGGACTATTCGGCTACTCTCCAGTTGGGCCGCATTGCGCTGCTTTCTAACCGGCTTGACGATGCGCAGAAGTGGCTGGAAAAGGCCATAACCCTGCAGCCGGGGGACGCCGACGCCAAGGTCATGCTGGCCGAGGTGTTTTATCGCCGCGACGATTTTCAAAAGGCTGCGGCTTCGCTGAACGGCGTCGAGGTGAGCAGCAACAAATTGGTTGCTTCGCAGTATCCGACTTTGAATATTGCGAAGTTGGAGAGCTTCAAGGGCCAGACGCCCTATGAAGTGCACGGCGACAGGCAAACTAGGCGGCTGAAGTTCTTAAAGACCGATCCGCGGCCGTTGGTCAGCGTGCGCGTAAACGGCGGCGGTGAGGTCACCTTCTTCATCGATACCGGGGGTTCGGAGGTCGCGCTCGACACGGAGTTCGCCAAGGAGCTTGGCCTTCCGCAATTCGGGGAAGTGCAGGGCACTTTTTCTGGCGGCGAGCACGCTGACGTTCGGCAGTCGCGCATTGAATCATTCACCGTCGGCGACTGGACCATTGAGAACCTGCCCATTGTAACGCTCGCTCTGCGCCAACTTTCCGAAGGACTTGGGGTGAAACGCATCGACGGATGCATTGGGACCAATCTGCTGTACCATTTCGTTGCGACCCTCGATTTTCCGCGCGGCGAGCTTGTACTGCGCCGGAAAACCGCGAAGAGCCTAGAGCAGTTTGCGGCAGCGTCATCAGGCAATAGTGTTGTGGTTCCTTTCCGGATTGCGAGCGACCACTTTATGGTGGGCTGGGGCCGTGTGGAGACGATTCCACCTGCGCTCCTCTTCGTTGACACAGGGCTAGCGGGCGCGGCAGTCAAGTTGGCGGAGTCAGTTATCAAGGAGGCAGCTATTAAGCTTGAGGGAGACAAAGCTTCGGAAGGGGCGGAGGGAGGCGGAAAGCTGAAAATCGTGCCGTACACCGTACGTCGACTTTCCTTCGGAGACATACAAGAAGACAATGTCGCGGGTCTCTACGATGGGCCATTCCCGTGGGAAAACGCCTTTGGCTTCCACCTCGCGGGCATGGTCGGCCACGATTTCTTCAAGCCCTATGCGGTGACCTTTGACTTTGAGGACATGCAGATTTTTCTAGAGTAGAATCTCTGATCCTACGCTGGAAGGACGTCGTGCGTCGGAAAGCAACGCAGCTGAGGTCACTGTCAACGAGGTCACCTATCTTTGGCCTCGCCCTGGCTCTGATGCCCCTGTCCAGAAGCTCAAGTTTTTTCACAGAGGTCGGGGGCCAGGCGGCGGCGGCTACTACAAGTGAACTGGATGCCAGCCCGTTTGCCATGAGGTAACACCATGTCCCTCGGCGCTCGCGTCTTCTTGCATCTTGTTCCTCCCCTCACCGCGCTAGACCCTCCCTGCACGCGCTCCGCGGCTTTGCGCCTCCCCACCGGCGAGCAAAAGCAACAAAAATCGGTCACCCTTGTGCTACATTGATGGGCGAGTTTCCCGGTCCAAATCGCGGCTTACCACTCTGGATGATTGATGACGAAACGCATTCGCAAGGCTGTTTTTCCCGTCGCCGGTTTGGGAACACGGTTTCTGCCGGCCACCAAATCGATCCCCAAGGAGATGTTGACCGTCGTCGATCGCCCGGTCCTTCAGCATGTCGTCGAGGAAGCGCGCGAGGCCGGAATCGAGCATTTCATTTTCGTCACGGGGCGCAACAAGGCGGTGATCGAGGATCATTTCGACATCGCCTATGAGCTCGACGACACTTTGAAAAAGCGCGGCAAGCTGAAGGAACTGCAGGCCTTGACGGCCGATCTGCCAGCCGCCGGCGCGGCGAGCTTCACCCGCCAGCAAGTGCCGCTCGGCCTCGGCCACGCGGTCTGGTGCGCCCGCGAGATCGTCGGCGATGAGCCCTTCGCGGTGCTGCTGCCCGATATGGTGACCATGGGGTGGGCGCAAGGCCGCTGCCTCGCCCAATGCGTCGCGGCCTATGAAAAGCATGGCGGCAATATTATCGCCGTCGAGGAAGTGCCGCCGGAGGAAACCCATCAATATGGGGTCGTCTCCATCGGCAAGGATTTTGGCCACACGTTCGAGATCACCGGAATGGTGGAAAAGCCACCTCATGGGACGGCGCCCTCAAATCTTATCATCTCCGGACGTTATGTGCTCGGTCCGGAAATTTTCCCCATTCTCGAAAAACGCGAGAAGGGTGCCGGCGGCGAAATTCAGCTCACCGACGGCATGAAGGCGCTCGCCAGGAGCCAAGCGTTCCACGGCGTGCGCTTCGATGGAAAGACCTACGATTGCGGGGCGAAGCTTGGCTTTCTCGCCGCCAATGTGGCCTTCGCCCTCGCCGATCCTGAGTTAGCCCATTTGCTCAAGACGGAATTGAAAAAGATTCTTGGGACCCTCTAATTTGGCGGAGGGTCGAGAACCGCTAGCATGGGCCGCATGGAACATGCTCATTGTTGGCTTGGATATTTACGAAAGAGCGAAGCCCAATCGCGGGGGCGGAGAGCGGGCACTCTGGGGCGATGGACTACCTCGACGAAATGCCAATGAACCCGCCTCGGCCATCGGTGCGACGTGGTGGCGCCGTCGCCGATCCGAAGAAGGCGGGCGATCGGGCGAAGACAAATCGGCGTGACGCGGCCATGCCCGCCCGTCTACATCGAGCCGGAGAGTTGACGCCCGTCTTTGTGCCCGGCGCCGGTCATGGAGCCATGCGCGGCCTGATCTGGCGGCACGGCGGCGCCGTCCGGCAAACCGCGCCGCGAGCAAGGCTGCCCGCGGCGCTGAGGGCTCGTCAATGCGGGAGGATCACGGTCAGAATGCCCGTGTTGTCAGTCGTGTTCCCGTCGATGTCGTTGTCGCCGTAGCTATCTAGGACGCCGCTGCCGGACGAGAACACTCCAGTAACATTCCCCGTGACCACCGAATGCCCGACCCGAAGAGTGGAACTCGCGGTTGCGGCAAGTCCTGTATTGTTGTTGCTGGCAACGACATCGCGCAGCATGATGGCGGTGGCTGCGGAGCCCGCCCCGACGCCGACACTGGAGTTGTTGGAAGCATCGCTGTTGGCGATGGTGACATTGAGCGACGCCCCGGAGCCAACCACGAGGATTCCGGAACCATTATTGTTCGCCGTGACGTCGCTGAGGACGCCGGTGACGACCGCCGTTCCGGTGGGTTGGACCGAGATCCCGACAACGCTGTTAAAGCAATCGTATTCGACACCGAGAAGCTGCTCGACGTGCTGGGCGAGATATTGAGCCCGGCATTGGCAAAATTCCGGATGACGCAGTTTTCGATCGCGAGGTTTCTGCCCGAGGTGAACTGGATGCCGTTCGATCCGGTACCAAGTCCGGCGATGGTCAGGCCGCGCAATTGAACGCTGTCGGTCGGACCGGCACTGATCGTGATGCCGTTGCCCGATACAGTCCCAATGGCCGCGACCCCGGCGCCGTCGTTGACGATGCTGATCGCCTTGGCGATGGTCACCGCGCCGTATCCGGCCGGGTCGAGCACGTCGATCTCGCCGCCAGCGTTTGTCACGGTGAGCGCGAAGGCAAAAGTCTTGGCAAGGCGCGCGTGCATGCGCCGCTGTCGGTTCCCGTTCCGGAAACAAAAGTCCGGTTAGGTCCGGCCTGCGCCGGCGCGGCGGAAAGACCGCAGGCGAGAAGAGCCGCGGCGATGGCTTGTATTGATGTGATCTTTGTCATGGAATGCCTCTTGTTCTGCCGTTGCGCGGCAACGCGGGATGGCGTTGCCGGGACTCGTCAATGGGTGGGGATCGTGGTCAGAATGCCGAAATTGTCGACCGAGTTGCCATTGATGTCGTTGTCGCCATAGCTGAATATGGCGCCGCCGCCGGAAATCTCGACTGCGGTATTGTTCCCCGTGACCACCGAATGGGCGACCCGAAGAGTGGAATTCGCGTCCGCGCCAAGGCCAAAATTGTTAACCTGGCAACGACATTGCGCACCAAGATGGAGGTTGGAGCGGCGCCGGACGCCGAGTCCGCGGAGACGCCGGTGCCGGAGTTGTTGTTGGAAGTCTCGCTATCGGCGACGACGACATTGAGCGATGCCGCGGTCGTGAACTTGCCCTCCACGACGATTCCGGTGTTATTATTGTTCGCGATGATTTTGCTGAGCACGCTGGTGACGACCCCCGATCCGCTGGGTTGGACCGAGATCCCGCCAGCGTTATTGGCAGCAATCGTATTCGACACCGTGAAGCTGCTCGACGTGCTGGGCCCTATAAAGATTCCGGTCTGAAAAATTCGGACGACGCAGTTTTCGATTTCGAGGTTCCCGCCCGTGGTGAACTGGATGCCGTTTGAGCCGCTGGTTCCGGGTCCATCGATGGTCAGGCCGCGCAGGTGAACGCTGTCGCCAGCGCCGGCATTGATCTTGACGCCCGCCGAGCCCGATCCGGCCGTGATGCCGGCCGTTCCGACGCCGTCGTTGACGATGCTGATCGCCTTGGCGATGGTCACCGTGCCATAGCCGGCGGGGTCGAGCACGTCGATCTCGCCGCCGGCGTTTGTCTGGGTGAGCGCAAAGGCAAATGTCCGGCATGGCGCGGCGAACGCGCAGGCGCCGCTGTCGGTTCCCTTTCCGGAAACAAAAGTCCGGTTTGGTCCTGCTGCGCTGGCGCGGCGGAAAGAACGCAGGCGAGAAGCGCCCCGGCGATGGCTTGTAATGATGTGATCTTTGTCATGAAATGCCCTCCAAGCTGGACGAAGCGATCACGGAGTTGATCGCGAAGGGTAACGTTGCCAGAGCAGCATACACGGCTCGGTAGCATTTTGCACTATGAATATTCAATTAACGACAGTGGTAAAGCCGCATGCAAAGGTCCAGCTCAACGGCAGCCATCCTGGCAAACGGAAGTGCGCGGCATTCCTCGCGCCATTGCTTCATATGCCCGAACTGGTTAGTTTCGCCAAAGCCGGAGGTGCCCTCATGAATTTGTTCGTAAATCCTGCCCTTAACGTGTTTGAATCGTCCCGTGCGGCCAGGATATTGCTCCGCGTGCGCGCTTTTGCCGTTCTCGCCCTCCTGGGCGCCGGCGTTTCAGGCTGTGGCTACAACACGATTCCCACGCTCGAGGAGCAGGCCAAGGCCAAATGGGGCGACGTGCAGAACCAATATCAACGGCGGGCCGACCTAATTCCCAATCTGGTCGCTACCGTGCAAGGCTATGCCAAGCAGGAAAAGGACGTGCTGACGGCCGTGGTCGAGGCGCGGGCCAAGGCAACTTCGGTCAAGATCGACGCATCGCAATTAACCGATCCAGACAAGCTCAAGCAATTCCAGGAGGCCCAGACGCAATTGTCCGGGGCGCTTGGCCGTCTCCTCGCGGTCAGCGAAAATTATCCCGATTTGAAATCGAACCAGAACTTTCTCGCATTGCAGTCGCAGCTCGAAGGCACCGAGAACCGCATTTCCGTCGCCCGGCGCGATTATATCGAGGCGGTCCGGGCCTATAACACCAGCTTGAAGACGCTCCCTAGCCTCATTTGGGCATCGACGGCTTTTCGCGGCAACAAGCCGATGGCCGAGTTCGCCGCCAATGAGTCGGCGCAGACGCCGCCGCAAGTGAAATTTTGACGGCAAAATTTGGGTCCACGTGTCCGGCAGGGACGATGCCGTTGGCTAGAGGAGTTCGGCGCCGCGACAGCCTCGTTTTAGGTCGCGTGCAAAAAGCTGGCCTGCCCGGGCTTTGCCTTGCTGCGGCGCTGCTCGCGGCCTTCGCCTTCGTCAATTTGGCGTTGGCGTTGGCGTTTCCGCCGCTGACCGGGCGCGTCGTCGATTCCGCTAATATCTTTCCGCCCGCCGTGTCCGGCGGGATCGCCCAAAAACTTGCCTCGCTCGAAGCCAAATCCGGCATTCAGCTCGTCGTGGCGACCGTTAAATCGCTCGAAGGCGACGACATCGAGCTTTACGCCAACGCGCTGTTTCGCGCCTGGAAGCTCGGCGAGAAGCAAAACAACAATGGCGTGCTGCTTCTCGTCGCGCCGAACGAGCACAAGGCGCGGATCGAGGTTGGCTATGGCCTCGAAGGCATCCTGACCGACGCCTTGTCGAAAATCATCATCGCCAATGCGATGGCGCCGCGCTTCAAGGCGGGCGATTTCGGCGGCGGCATCGAGCGCGGCGTCGACGACATCATCACTGTTTTGACGACGGATTCTTCCGAGTGGGAAAAGCGCCCGCAGCTGCGCATCGTCGGCCAGGATACGACGCTCGACGCCCTCGGTCCTTGGATTGCTCTTGGACTTTTCGTGTTCATCTTCTTTTGGCTGACGCCGCCCGGCCAACGCGGCAATCTCCTTTCCTTCCTGCTCGGCATGCTGATGAGTTCCGGCCGGGGCGGAGGATATCGCGGCGGCTCCGGCGGCTGGGGGAGCGGTTCGGGCGGCGGCTTTTCCGGCGGCGGCGGGTCGTCGGGCGGTGGCGGCGCCTCGGGGAGCTGGTGATGGCGCATCTCTCGATGGAAGACCAGCACCGT
This sequence comes from Hyphomicrobiales bacterium, assembly GCA_003244015.1. Lineage (GTDB taxonomy): Bacteria > Pseudomonadota > Alphaproteobacteria > Rhizobiales > Beijerinckiaceae > Methylocapsa. The sequence continues at coordinate 8,525 of QHBR01000049.1, forward strand.
GTGAGCGCCGCGATCAAGGCGGCGGAAGCAACAACGGCCGGCGAAATCGTCTGCGTGCTGGCACGTGCTTCCTCCGATTATACGAGTTATGCGACGGCCTGCTCGGCGCTTCTCGCTCTGATCGCGCCGTGGTTCCTGATCGCCTTGACCAGCCTTTCCGTGCACGAGATTTTTTTGGCGCAGATCGTTATTTTCGTGGTGCTGCTTTTAATTCTCTCCGAGTCTCCGCTGAGCCGCGTCCTCGTCCCGCGCCGCGCCCGCCGTGCGCAAGCGCATCGTGCCGCGATGGAGCAATTCATGATCCGCGGCATGGCCCGCAAGCAAAACCGCGCCGGGGTTTTGATCTTCGTCTCGCTCACTGAGCATTACGCGCGGATCGTCGCCGATGACGGGATCGCTTCCAAGGTTCATCAATCCGTGTGGCAGGAGGCGGTGGACGCCTTGCTCGATCACATGCGGGGCGGCAGGATCGCCGACGGTTTTGTCATCGCGGTCGAAAAATGCGGAAAAGTTTTGGCCGCGCATTTTCCACCCGGAACCGGCGACAAGGACCAGCTGCCGGACCGGATTTATGTGATTTGAAGTCTGGCGTGATTTTGCCGGATTGACTTCGTTCCGGGCGGACCTAAATGGCGGCTGGCAGCGAATATGAGCGAGGCGCACTCGCTGTGTGATGAGCACGGCGATGTGGCCAGTGCGAATCTGTTCGAAAACTGGATTGACGAGGCCGAAAGGCTCGTGTGGTTACTGTTTGAGACCAGCCGCCAAGGGCTTGTAACCGTTCAATCAGTGCTTCTGGCCACCTTTGGGTTCTCGATACAAAAATATTTTGAAGTAACTGAAAAGATAACTGAAAACATAGGTGAAAAGGATAAAACAGACGCTATAAAAGCCGCAATGCAACATATTAACGTCCAATATGTGGTTTCTAGTACTTCTTACTATAAGTGGCATAGTGACAAGCATCGGTGCATATTTCTCTATAGATGCGGCTCGTAGAGCGCAATGTTTGATCCATAAAATTTGGGATAAACAACACAACATAGATATTTTTGCATCTAAGCTACCTTATATATGTGGTGGCGGCGATATTTTAGCCGACAAAAGAGGTGCAATGCTTGCATACTATTTTCCTTCCTTCTTTGGCGGATTATGGTTGTTGATTCTCCTTATGGTACTTGGCGTTGGCGTTCGCCTCGAGGTACGCTTATTTTGAGCCGATTCGTCTTCCTCTGACGGCCACGGGGAAGTGCGGTGTCGGAGCATGGGTCGGGATAGTCGGCGCTCTCGGGGTACGCGCTCGCCTTAATGCTTCATGAAGGCGAGCGCGCCCGTAGTGGCACGCCCCCTCTGTGGTCACGATAGATGCGGAACGCGAATTGGCCAGCCGGGTGCGATTGAATCTCCTCAATTACGGACCGCAGGGCGGGCGGCATTTCGGCGAAGGAAGGCAGCAAGCTGGCATATTCATCGGGAAGAACCAGAGGCGCCAGGGCGTTTGCAAAAGCCATGTCCGACACGCCCACGAGGTATTGGCGGCCGTCCGCCAGGCGCGCATCCACGTTCTGGACCGCTGTTCGAATTTGCCCGAGTGCCTCCTCCGCGACGCTGGCCGAGAGGTGCAGCGCCCTGCGCAAGAAGCCCGCGAACAACGGGTAGGCCCAACGCACCGCAAGGACTTCGTAGACCGGCACCCCTTCCGTCAGGGGACGGATCATGATCTGGCGGTGCGGCAGGAGATGGAAGTAGGCAAACGCCGTCGTCGCTCCCCCCAGCTTTCCGTTGAACGCGGTCCAGTCGGCCTCCCCGCGTTCGCGGTCGCCCCCCGTGAGCTGGAGGTTGCGATCTTTGGGGCAGAGCGGGTCGAAGTAATCGATCATCTTGCGCACCGTATCGAGCGGCCGATAGGAGTCACCGTACAAGAGCGGAAAGTTGAGTGTGGAACCATGCCACAGCGTGGCGAAGAACGAAAAGATGACGGTGTGGCGCCGCTCTTCGTAAGGGATGCGATAGTGGGCGAGCAAGAATCGACTTAGCTCGCAGTCGAGGCTGGGTGGAAACGTGATCAAAATGGCTTTGCTCGGCGCCGTGGTGCAGGCCCGCGCTGCTCGTTGCCCGGAAGCGGCGGCGGCAACCTGGTGGTCGCGACCGCGAGCGTCGTCGCGATCCGGCGTGTCATGGTGCGGCTCACTCATGCAACAACCTTTGCGCAAATCCAATCGTGGTTGCGTAGCAGCTGCGTCGCCAGCTTAGCGCTCCGGTCAGCGGCGAAAACCTACGCCCCAACACTCTCAGCGTCAATTCTTCGCAAGATTCAATACGCTGCAGCATTCGCGCCGGTGGGAAATTAGCGAGTATCCATTAGAATATTTTCCAAACCTCCGGAATCCGGGCCGCCCTTTCATTGCGCCCGTAAAGTCCGCCACTTAGACTTTCGCAAGGCGGAGACGAGGCTTGTCCCCGCCGCCGTGCCGCGCCGCGAGGGCCAGCACCAACCGCGCAGCCCGGCTTATCGATTGCGGCCTTTCGGGCCATTGCTTTCGCGCCCGCTCTGGCTATATTCGCGCGCCGTGCAGACAGAAGACTTGGCGGACGCAAGTCTTTAAAGAACTGAGGACTGAGGATCGAGGAGAAGGGATTTGTTTACGCCTGCTTTCGCCCAAGCCGCCACTGCCGCGGGCCCCACCTCGGCGGACATGCTCATGCAGTTGGTGCCCTTCGCGCTGATCTTTGCCATCGCGTATTATTTTGTCATCCGGCCGCAGCGCAAAAAGGCGAAGGATCATGCCAATCTCATCAAGAATACGCGCCGGGGCGATAGCGTGATCACGACCGGAGGCCTGATCGGCAAAGTGACGAAAGTAGTGGACGACGCGGAGCTCGAACTCGAAATCGCGCCGAATGTCAAGGTGCGCGTTCTCCGGGCGATGATTACGGACGTGCGGGCCAAGGGCGAGCCGGTCAAGGATCAGGCTTGAATCGAAGCCCGCAACAAGCAGGAACTCCGGGCTGACGGTTTTGGCCGCGCCCCCAACCGTCGAGAATTTGCACCATCATGCTGCGTTTTCCGACCTGGAAGATCGTATCCATTCTGGCGATGACGGTGTTCGCGCTTCTCCTCATCGTGCCGAGCCTGCTTGGCCCGGACCGTCGCGAGGCTTTGATTTCGCATCTGCCGAAATGGGTGCCGGCCCGCGCCATCGTGCTTGGCCTCGATCTGCAAGGGGGATCGCATGTGCTTTTGGAGGTGGACAGAAATTCGGTCGTGAAGTCGCTTGTCGACAATCTGCGCGACAGCGTTCGCCGGGTGCTTCGCGAAGAGAAGGTTGCGATTACGGGGGGCATTGGCGCTCAGCCGCGCGGCGTCCAATTGCGCATCCCCGATCCGGGCGAGCGTGCGAAAGTCATGCCGAAACTCCGGCAATTGGCGGCCTCGGCCGGCAGCGGCCTTTCCGATTCTTCTCGCTCTCCCGCCTTCGACGTGAGCGAAAACGACAGCGGCCTCATCCAGTTCACGGTGACCGAGGCGGGCGTCGAAGGCAAGGTCCGCCGCGCCGTCGAGCAATCGATCGAAGTATTGCGACGCCGCGTCGATGCGCTCGGCACCACGGAGCCGAATATCCAACGCCAAGGCGCCGATCGTATTCTCGTCGAAGTGCCGGGTTTGCAGGATACCGGCAAGCTCAAGGAAATTCTCGGGACGACGGCAAAGCTCGAATTCCGCCTTGTCGCCGATCCAGGCGCCGATCCCGCCGATGTGGAATCTTTGGAAGACGTCGAGCAACCCGGCAAATTGTTGCCGGTGGAGAAACGCGTCATGGTGCAGGGCGAGGATTTGACCGATGCCCAGCCGGGCTTCGACCCGCGCACGCAAGAACCGGTCGTCAATTTCCGCTTCAATATTCGCGGCGGGCAAAGGTTTGGCGAGGTGACGTCGGAAAATGTCGGAAAATTATTCGCGATCATCCTCGACGGGAAGGTCATCTCCGCGCCGCGCATCACTAGTCCCATCACCGGCGGTTCCGGTCAGATTTCTGGGCATTTCACGGTCGAGGCGGCGAACAATCTCTCCATTCTTTTGCGGGCCGGCGCCTTGCCCGCGAAACTCACGATTGTCGAGGAACGCACCGTCGGTCCGGGTCTCGGTCAGGATTCGATCGACGCGGGCAAGCGCGCGGCCTATGTCGGCGCCGCCCTCGTCGCCTTTTATATGCTGATCACCTATGGCATATTCGGCGTCTTCGCGAATATCGCGCTGGCCGTCCATGTCTCGTTCATTTTTGCCGGCCTTGTGCTTCTTGGGGCGACGCTCACCCTGCCGGGCATCGCGGGCATCGTCCTTACCATTGGCATGGCGGTCGATTCCAATGTCTTGATCTACGAACGCATCCGGGAGGAAGCGCATATGGGCCGCTCGATCGTTTCCGCGCTCGATGCCGGGTTCAAGCGGGCTTTCGCCACCATCGTCGACTCCAATGTCACCATGTTCGTCGCCGCCGCCATATTGTATTTTTTGGGCACGGGACCGGTGCGCGGCTTCGCCGTCTCATTGGCTCTCGGCATTATCACCTCGATCGTAACAGCGGTGACGATGACGCGGATGATGATCGCGCTCTGGTATCACTACAAGCGGCCGGCGAGATTGCCGATTTAAACGATTCCCAAGGCCGCGCGGCACTTTCAGGCGCGATCGCAAAAGGATAGAGTGTTTTCATGCATCAAGCCAATCCGCCTCGACGCGAGCAACGAGAACCGCTGGAGTGCCGCTCCCCATGAAACTCCTGCGCCTTGCGCCCGAGAACACCAAATTCCCGTTCATGCGCTTCCGCCGCGTGAGCTATCCTTTCTCGGCGCTCCTCTCGATTATTTCGGTCGTGCTTTTCATTTCCCTAGGAATGAATTTCGGTATCGATTTTTCCGGCGGCACCTTGCTCGAGCTCCGCGCCCGGGACGGCGCCGCGGACACCGCAAAATTGCGTTCCATCGCCGAGCATCTGAACGTCGGCGGCGTCGAGGTGCAGGGTTTTGGGGGCCCCTCCGACGTGACCGTGCGTTTCGGCCTTCAGGCGGGCGGCGATGCCGCGCAACAGGCCGCCGTGAACCGCGTGAAAGAGGCCATCGGCGATGGCTACGAGGTCCGCCGCACCGAAGTCGTCGGTCCCCGCGTCTCCGGCGAACTCGTGCAGTCCGGCACTCTAGGCGTCGTCGTTTCGATCGTCGCGGTGCTGTGCTACCTCTGGTTCCGGTTCGAATGGCAGTTCGCGGTTGGCGCGATCATCGCGACGATGCACGACCTCCTGCTGACCGTCGGCTTTTTCGCGTTGACCCGGCTCGAATTCAACACGACGTCGATCGCCGCCATTCTCACCATCGTCGGCTATTCCCTGAACGAAACCGTCGTGGTGCTCGATCGCATTCGCGAAATGATGCGGAAATATCGCAAGATGCCGACCGACCAACTGATCGATCTTTCGGTCAACGCGGTGATTCCGCGCACGATCATGACCGCGACGACCGTGTTTCTCGCCCTTCTTTCGCTCGTCGTTTTCGGCGGCCAGGTGATCCGCTCGTTCTCGATCGCAATGATCTGGGGCATTTTTGTCGCGACCTATTCCTCCGTCTTTATTTGCTCGCCGATGCTGATCTATCTCGGCCTGCGCGGCGACAGCGTCGGTCCGGCGCCGGCCCCGGCGGCCAAGCCCGCGAAGAGGCCGGCGTAGACGCGGGCGCGCCCTGATGCGCGGGGGGGAGGCCCCGCCAAACGGGGACTACGCCTATTGCGAGGGACTGCTCCGCCGCGAGGATAAAGACCGCTGGCTCGCGAGCCTTTTCGTCCCGCTTGAGCGGCGGCGGCATATCCACGCCCTCTATGCTTTCAGTCTCGAAATCGCCCGCGTGGGCGAAATCGTCTCGGAGCCCTTGCTTGGCGAAATCCGGTACCAATGGTGGCGAGACGCGCTCGACGGGACAAACGAAAGCGATGCGAGGGCCAATCCTGTCGCTGCCGCCCTTCTCGATACGATCGCGCGCTTCGAACTGCCGCAAGCGCCGCTCCGCGAATTGAATTCCGCGCGGGCCGCCGATCTTTACGGCGATCCGGTGCAATCAGTTGCGGCGCTCGAGTCCTATACTAAGGCCACATGCTCGAATCTTTTTCATATCGCCGCGCTAATCCTCGACGGAGCGGAGGCTGCCGCGAGCCGCGATGCCGCCCTCCATGCGGGGATTGCCTATGGGATTACCGGGCTGCTGCGGGCACTGCCTTGGCATTGCGCGCGGGGCCAGGTTTTTGTCCCTGGCGAGATTTTACAAACGCATGGGGCGAGCCGTGACGATTTTGCCGTCGGCCAGGCCTCGGAGGCTGTCCTCGCCGCGCTCGCGGATATGCGCGCGCGCGCCCGCGCGCATCTCGATATTTTTTATGCCGTGCTCCCCGGCCTGCCGGACAAAACCCGCCCCGCGTTCTTGCCCGTCTGCCTTTGCGAGCCTTATCTGCGGCTGATGGAACAGCCTGGCTACGATCCGTTCAAGACCGTCGTCGAGCTGCCGCAATGGCGAAGGCAATGGATACTTTGGCGCGCTTCCCGCCGGTGGGGCTAGGAGCCGCCTTGCCGTCGAGGCATGTTTTCACCCGATCGTTTGTCCGATTTCGCGGGCCAATCGTACCAAAATGTTTCACGTGAAACATTTTGGTACGATTGACGGGCGAGAGAAACATACCTTCGCAAGGCGCGGCGATTGTCTTTTGAGCGGGATTTTGTGTCCGGTTCGGGAAGAGGCGGCTTCGTCGGGTTTCCCCGAAAGATCGGATGGAGCTGTGGCCCGCGCATGTTGCAAAATCAAGAATTGCGCGACGGCCAGAATGGACTTTATGCAACTGGCTCGCCGCAGGGAGGCTACCGTGTTCTTGACAGCAATGCGTAGTGAGATTGCGATGGATATCATCCACGATGGTGAAAAGTACGCGATGATCGCTTTTCGGACACACAGCTCTGTGGACATGCAACCCACCGAGATGGCGTCCGGAATCTGGGTCTCCAGCACACCGATGATAACTATGGATGCGCATTGGAACGAGTGGTTGGGTAGCATTCGGATCGAACAAATTCGCGACTGCAATTTGTTTCTACTCGCCAAGGCAAAGGCCGCTGCCCCTTCCATTTTGGATTCTGAAAATCGAACGCTAGAGAAAAGCATCTATAAATACTATTGCGGCCTGGTACTCGCAGACCGATTCGGCGCCTTCCAAGATCCGGTCGCGTGACCGGCGCACGCGTAGGCAGCGAAATCTCCGTTCGACAATTGGGAAACCTTCACCGTCCGGTCCACGCAGACCCGTACCACCAGCTTGAACTCTCCTGTGTCCGGGAGGGAGTCAGAATTGGGAAAGCTATCAAAGACTTTCCTTGGGGAAATACGTGGCGATTCAATCGAACGATGCACCTCTATGTCGCGGCGCGGGCAACCTTGGACGGACTCGATCGCCTCCACCAGTACGCTCGTTGTCTCGAAGGGCTGACGGTGCCCCAGATCAAAGGAGGCACGGGCAATAACTTCTCAAACAGGATTGCGCTATTCGTTGGCCCCGGTCACGAGACGCTATTCAAGGAAATCTATGAAAATCCGAGGCAAGATCGAGCACCTCCACGAAAACAAGTACCTGGAGGTCTACAACAGGAAGACGCGGCTCGACTTGGTAAAAAAGGTAGGCATCGCTGAATATATCACCCGTACATGCATAGTGCGCATTCTTGAGAACCCGGCACTCCATCAGCACTTTTCGACCACAGCGTCATTGGAAACGTTCTGGAACCAGTCTCCCCCAGGACGTGAGAAACTATGGGGAGCAGCGGTCAATCCGATGGACGGCATTGCCGGAATAAAGGATGACGACTTCACCGACAGTGACCTTGGCGGTCCATAATCGGTCGCTAGAAAGACAGCTTCTCGAATTGCAAAAGCACTCGCGCCCATAGGCCAACACTAAGACTATTCCCATTCTGTCACACCGGCCTTGAATTCTTCTAGGCAACGGTCCTTATCTTTTTCGATTTGTTGGTCTTGCCTTTCAGTTTCAGAGATTGGCGGTGAACAATTGGCTGTATCCCAATTAAAATGATGCGCCAGACAACAATCGGATGTTGATTGGATTTGGTCGGCGCAAGATGCAGGCTCGCGTTTCTCCCGTATACAGAGGACATCACAGCTTGACCTGAAGGCTTCTAGCAAATCGGACTCGGCCTTATTGATGCAGAGACGATAGCGGTTTTGCAGTTTGTCGTCTTGCTCGGTCGAGCACGCGGGCGCGATTACGGTGAGCATCGCGACGGCGCTGGCGGCAAGGGTGGTAAAGACTCGGTTCGTCATGGCGGCTGGCTCAAATTTATATCTTGAGTTTCTTATGCGTCGGCGCGGCCCTGTCAAAGGGTTACCCCGTTGTCCCAGATGATACTAAATACTTGCAACAATTACGCTGCCGGCCGAAGGGGCGAGCCATTTCCTAATACTCACACATCCTTAAAAGTAAAGGGCGAGATGCTGCGCATCGATTCATCGACGAGCAGGCGGGCGCATTGCCTGGGGGCGCGCCGCGCGCTGCGGCCAGGCGGGGCGGCCGCAGAGGCGGCAGTCGATCCCGATGGGCTCGCGTCGAGCGCAGTTAAGTCGAGCCGCTTGGCATAGACAAGCCGCCGTGCATATTTGATCTCGCAGCCGAGCCCGATGGCGAAGCGCGGCTCGATCGCGCCCCAAGGGGTGAGCGAGAGCCGCGTCAACGGGAGCCAGATGCCGATGCGGTCCTTGGATGATTTCGCTTATTCCAAATTGGCGGAGCTCGAGCGCGCCTCTTTGCGGCGCACGCTTGCCGAGAGCCTGCGCGAGGATGGCCCATGGGTTCTCCGCGAGGGCCGCCGGTTTCTGTCCTTCTCCTGCAACGATTATCTGAATCTCACCCATCACCCGGCGCTCAAGGCGGCCGCGACAGCCGCGATTGAAAACTATGGCGTGGGCGCCGGCGCGTCGCGGCTTGTTACCGGCAATCACCCTTTATTTCGCGAGCTGGAGGAGAGGCTCGCGCGGCTCAAGGGAACCGAAGCCGCCTGCGTTTTCGGTTCCGGCTACCTCGCCAATACCGGCATCGTCCCGGTGCTCGCGGGCGCGCCGGATCTCATTTTGATCGACGAACTCGCGCATGCCTGCCTCTGGGCGGGGACAAACTTGTCGCGCGCGCGGACGTTGGTCTTCCGCCATAACGACGTTGCTCACGCAAAAGCGTTGCTCAGCGAAAACCGCGCCCGCGCGCGAAATGCCTTGCTCGTCACCGACGGGGTTTTTTCCATGGACGGCGATCTTGCGCCTTTGCAGGAACTCGCGGCCCTCTGCGCCGCCTTTGATACGTGGCTCATGGCCGATGACGCGCATGGTCTTGGCGTGATCGGCAGCGGGCGCGGCTCGGCTTTCGCGGCTGGCCAGAGCGGGCTGGTCCCCTTGCAAATGGGGACCTTGTCCAAGGCGATCGGCGGCTATGGCGGCTATTTATGTGCGTCGCGGGCAGTGATCGATTTGATGAAAACCCGCGCGCGGACTCTGATTTATTCGACCGCCTTGCCGCCAGCGAGTGCGGCGGCGGCGATCGCCGCCCTGACGATCATCGAAAGCGAGCCCGGATTGACCGCAAAACCTCTCGCCAAGGCGCGGGCATTCACCTCTCGTCTTGGCCTTCCCGAGGCACAAAGCCCGATTGTTCCGCTAATCATCGGCGAGCCGGATGCCGCGCTGCAAGCCTCAAACAAACTGGCGGAGGAAGGTTTCCTCGTGACGCCGATCCGTCCGCCGACTGTCCCGGTTGGCACCGCGCGGCTGCGCTTCGCCTTCACTGCCCTGCATCCAGACGAAGAGATCGCCCGCCTCGCCGAGGCCGTGCGGGCGCTCTTCGCATTTGCGCCCGCGCGCAAGGAAATCCCCGAGGAAATCGCCAAGTGTCCGCCGTCTTCATAACCGGCACCGGGACCGATGTTGGCAAGACTTTTGTCGCTGCGGGCCTCATCCGTTATTTTCGCGGGCTCGGACAACCGGTCGCTGCTTTGAAACCTCTCGCGAGCGGCTTCGATCCGGCCGCGCCTTCGGGCAGCGATCCGGCCGCGCTCCTCAATGCTCTAGGACGCGAAGTCACGCCGGACGAGGTCCAGCGCATCTCGCCATGGCGCTTTCGCGCGCCGTTTTCCCCGGACATGGCGGCGCAGGCCGAGAATAGAGCAATCGATTTGCAAGCGGTCGTCGATTTCTGCCGCGCGGCAATCGCCGGAAACGACGGCGCCTTGCTGATCGAAGGCATCGGCGGCATCATGGTCCCGCTCGACGCGCGCCACACGGTGCTGGATTTGATGATCGCGCTCAACCAGCCATTGATCCTCGTCGGCGGCAGTTATCTTGGGACGCTCAGCCACGTCCTTTCCGCGCAGGACGTAATTTTGCGGCACGCGCTCGACTTGCGCGCCATTGTCGTCAGCGAGACCGAGGGTGCCAAGGTGCCGCTCGACGCGACATTGGCGACTCTCGCCAATTTCGCCAAAGCCCCGTTGCTTGGCTTGCCGCGGCAAGTTCCGGCGAGGCAAAACGGCGCGGACTTTCAGCATTTGGCGGAGCTGATCGTTTGATCTCGACTACGTCCAACCTCCAGGGCGCCGCGGCCGGGGCAGGGCGATTCAGCAAAAGGGGGGGAGGGTCAACCTCGGAACAGGCGAAGGCCACCCGCCAATCAATGACCGCCGCCGTCTTGGCTGCCCTGTTGGATGCTCTGATATATCTTTGGGTTGGGCGGTCCCTCCACATCGAGAAATCCGGCAGCGCCTTTCTGCAGGCGGCCCAAACTGTGATCGACGAGAATATAAGTCCCCGGAACTTGCGTCTTGAATTCGACCATCGTCGCTCCGCCGGCGGGGACCAAGGTGGACTGCACATTGCTGAGGGTCTCGGTCGCCCCTTCGGGATGGACCTTGTCAAAAATTTCGCCGATGATGTGAAAGCTCGACACGAGATTGGGTCCGGCATTCCCAAAGAAGATACGCACGGTATCGCCCACCTTGGCTTTCAGAGCACGCTCCTTGCTAAGCGACCCTGCGCTCCCGTTGAAAACCACAAAATCCGGTGTCTCCTTCGCCATTTTGTCGACGGCGACCTCGAGGACGCCGCTTTGGGTTCGATCTCCCTTGAGATAAATATCGCCTTGCATGACGTAGAATTCGCGGTCCACCTTCGGCCAGCCTCCGGGTGGCTCGACGACCATGAGACCGTACATTCCGTGCGAAAGATGATAGGGAATCATCGGCGTCGCGCAGTGATAGATAAAGACGCCGGGGTTCATGGCCTTGAATTGGAACACGCTCGTCGCGCCGGGCGGGGTCTGGGTCACCTTGCCGCCGCCACCGGGTCCGAGCACGCCATGCGAGTCGATGCTGTGGCTCACTGGACTGTCGAGAGCATTCTTCAGGGTGAGCTTGACGGTATCTCCCTGGCGGACGCGGATCATCGGACCAGGCACGGTTCCATTAAAGGTCCGATAATGATAACCGATTCCGTCGGCGAGGAGCCCGGTGACCGGCCGGGCTTCCAGCTCGATATGAACCGCCGCCGGCTTTTTCCGGTTGACCGGCGGAGCAATCGCGGGCGCGGGCAGCCGCTCGAGCTTCGCGGGCAGAATTTGGGCCTCGGCCGGCACGGAAGCAGGAGACGAGGAGGCCGGGGGGTTTTGCGCCTCCTGCGCCTGGACGCAGGCGGCATACCAAGGCGTGCATAAAGCGGCGGGCAGCGCGGCCACTCGTGCGATCTGCCATAGCAATTCGCGAATTCTTTTCCCTGAATTCTTGTGCGGCATCCTCGGTCTCCCCTGGAAACGCGCCACCGGCTTGGCCATCGGCGCACTTTCATTTTTCCGGCCAATTCTTCCGGGCGGGTGCCGCCCGGAACCGGGAGGCCGCTCAACGATGAACGACGATCAGCGTGCCCTTCATGCCCGCGTCGTAGTGACCCGGCAGATCGCAAATGAATTCATATTCTCCGGGCTTCTCGAACACGGAACTCTTTCGAGCGATCTCGCCGGCCTTTGCTTGCAAGCGAAAACCGAAACCCGGCAAGAATAGACCGTGCTCCGTTTCAGCTCCGCTGTTGTCGAGAACCAGCGTGATCGCACGCCCGGCATCGACCAAAACCGTTGCCGGAGAAAATCTGAATTCCGTGGAAACGATTCTGACTTCGGCGGGCTTCGCCGCGCTCGAAGGCTCCCCCGTTGCAACCTCTTGTGCCTGCGCCCCGGTTACCGACGAGAGCGCGATCGCCGGGATACAGATCGCGATAATGATATTGAACGGTGAATGGCGCGAGGGTTCATCTCTGTCTACCATTTCTCCCTCCCACGAATTGCCTTTGAGGCAATGTCCGGTCTTTCCCCGAACAGTGCCGTTTTCCATTACCACCATATATGCCGAAGCGCATCTGACGAATGTCCTATGTGCCGCAATAAAGAACAATGAATGCTGAATAACATTCTTTCTCATCCTTAGGCCCCTATAGGTTTACTGCAACATAGCGGCCCGGGCGCTCCCCCTGAATGCGGGGTGCCGACCTCAGGTCCGCCGCGCCAGTCAAGGCGAGTGCACTTGACCAGGAAGCAAGCTGGTCGGCAGTAATGCCAGCCCGGGCGGCTCCTGTGAGAGAACCCCAGAGGCCGCCTCGACCGATGCTCGTACTGGAGTTCGGCTCCGCTGCGGCGGCGGATTCCCTTTGAAGACGAACTCGTGATAGGCCGGGTCGGGTCCGAAAAATTGACTCGCATATCAAGAATCCGATCCGGCGGGACCGGGCGTTCTCTTGCGATGCCGGACTTGGAAGTAGTGTATTCATGGCGCTATTGTCATTCGTGATCGCATCCGCGACAAGGACAAAGATCCCTCGTTTTCGGCCAAGCATCAAGGGCTTTCGGGGATGACGGTGAAACCGAGGCTGAAGCGCTGGTCATAGAAGTTCACCGCGTCGAGCAGGGAGGCTGGAGCCGTTGTGGAAATAGGACCCGCCGGCCACCTCGCGCTCAACGAGGTTGGCCGGCGGGTAATGTGGCCTGTCGCGTCCGCAGTCGCCCCCCATCCGCAAAAGGAAAAGCCGGGACGGGATCCGGTGCTTCCGCGCAGTTCTAAGGGGCGACGGGAGTCGCCCTCTCCTCCGGCCGGTCCCCGCGTCACTCGCGGCGATTGGGTCCGTCTTCGTCATCTGACGGGCTGGAAGGCGTGCGCGAAAACAAAGTCGCCCACCTTATTACCTTGTTTGATGCCCTCATCGGCGTCAAACTGCCAATGTATGCCCATATAAATCCGGCTTTGTGCATTTCCGGTTTCCGCCTGGCTAAACGATTTGTACGAGGCGGGCCGGAGCGGCCGGATGTTGCCCTCATCATCTTTATTCTTGCCGTTCCATTCGTCTGAAATAAACGTAAATGATGTTGCGTCAGGCCAGAATTGGCGCAGGATTTCAAATAGGGCGCCGCCAAGTGTTGCATGGCCCGATGTATAGGATGGGAATGGCGGCGTGAAGTCCGGACCCATAATAGTGTTGGTGGCCTGAGCGCCAAGGGGGTAAAACCCGGGATCGCGCGGTAAGCCGCGCGCCGCGTTGCGAATTGCCGTAACCGGCCGCCAGTACTGGTAGAAAAATTTCGACTCCCACGAGGCGATGCCTACATCGGCCATGGCTACATTTATCAGCGCAAACAAGCGAGCTATTTCCGGAACTTTGCCCATTTTCTGCTGGAGGGCAATTGTTCTCGCAATCTGATTGTACAACCGCGGCGGAGCACATAACCCCAGCGTGCCGTCGTACGACCAGAACTTTGCTATAAACGTCTGCTTGTCGGATCGGATCGTATTCCTCCATTGTTCACGAAGTTACTTTTGCGATGCTTGGTTTTAATCTTGTCATCATGGCATTTGTGATATTTTCTTGGTTTTTATTGTGATACTCTCATGGTATATTGTGATAATTTTATGGTTTTTTTCTTAGCGTGATTTATGGATCCGCCCGGCCGGCGCACTCCTTTTCTGTTTTCGTAGCTAGATGCCTAAGACTTGCACTCCATTCGGATTCGCAAGAAGTGAAGCGCCCAATTGTCGTCAAAAACGCCCGATGATCAGCGTGCCTCTCATGCCCGCGTCGCGGTGGCGCTTCTGACAAATGTCCTATGTGCCGCAATAAGAAATATTGACTACTGAATAACATCCTTGAACATAAATTGCAACAGTGGCGGCCCTGGGCACCCCCTGAATGGGGGTGCCCAGGGTCATTCAAAGAATCTTTCCGGTTACGGCGGCGATTGCGGCGGCGCGGTCTTCGCGGAAGTTTTCGCGGGCTTCGGGCACATGCATTCCAGCGCGGCGGATGAGCGTGAGGACGAGATTGCGCAGGGTTGCGAGCGGCCTGGCGCCGGCGCGCACTCTGCAGCGATCTTCGTTTAAGCTCACGTCGCGGACGTGATGGAGCTTGTTTTCGATCGCCCAATGCGCACGGGCCACGGCGAGCAGACGTTCCGGCGAGGCTTCCTC
>QHBR01000123.1 GCA_003244015.1 Hyphomicrobiales bacterium
GGGGTATTTTTCGAGATGCCCATTAATCAAAAATTTTGCTCCAAAGTCACCCGACAGAAACGACGATGATTTCTCCGGGCAAAAATCGGGGGCGAAATTGACTGTGAATTATCGGATGGCCATCCGCGGCAACCTGTCCGCTTGGGGTCGCAAGCCAAATTTCAAACCGATCCGCTCCCCCGCTCCGGCATCGCTTGCAAATCGTCAATGAGACTGTCGAGAGGGACCGTACCGCCGGATCGAGGTAATTTCCCTCGATTTTCCGGCGGCCGCTCTCGCCCTTCGCCACTGACTGCCACGGCCGCGCCAGCAAGAGATTAAGCCGGTCCGCAAGCAGAGAAACATCCTCCGGATCGACGGCAAAACCGTCCGCCCCATCTTCGACGATTGCCGTCGCAGCGCCTCTTGAACTGCGGATCACCAGGAGCCCAGCCCTTGCTGCTGCAATGCAAAAAAAATCGGGCAAGCCTCTTGCTTTTGTGCCCCGCACGTGCATATTGTTGCGGTGCGGCAAGACTATTGCCGCACTTGCCCTCTTTGGGCGTTTCCTCCCATGACTTGGGCCGCTTGCGGCAACGCAAGCGGCCTCTTTATGTGCTCTGTTTTCCGCTGTGGTCATTTTCCGCCGATCTGTCTTTTTGTTGCGGGTGCTAGCTGGCATGGCTCGCGCGGCTGGCCGGACAGGAAATTTAGCTATTGACGGATGATGTTAGATGTGATACATCACTCAGTTGGTGGCAAGTTCCTTTCTGCCTGCCCACCTTGGGCGTTTCCTCCCTAGACTTGGGCCGCTTGTGGCGACGCCGGCGGCCTCTTTACTCTTCTGCTGCTTATTTGCCGCCTTGCATCGCGCGAAGCGGAATTCCCGCCCGGCCGGCCCTTGTCCAAAAGCATGGCCGACTATTCCGCCGCGGCGCGATGCCGGTCGCGGCGCGCGGCAACCGCATCCGCCAAGACACAAGCGACCTTGGCCAGATCGGCGGCAACATCCGCGAATCTTTCGCCCCTGCGCACGGCGCGTTCGTCCATGTAGAGGGCCCGGCTCACTTCGATTTGCATCGCATGGCAATCGTTTGCGGGATTGCCATAATGTTCGGTTATGAAGCCCCCGGCGTAAGGCTTGTTGCGCTGCGCATCGTAACCGCGGCGGCGCAGCGCATATTCGACGGCATCGACAAAATCCGTGGCACAACTCGTTCCATAGCGATCGCCCACGACGAAATCCGGCTTTTGCGGCATTTCGATAGCTGCCGCCCACGAAGGCTGGCCAGTGCGCAGAGAGCCCGAAGGCATGGAATGGCAATCGACGAGGACGGCGATGCCGAAATTTTGCCGCGCCCGGTCGACGAGCCCGCGCAGGCACGCGTGATAGGGTTTGTAGAGTTTCTCGATTCTTGCAATCGCTTCTTCGACCGGCACGCGGCGAGCGTAAATCTCTTGCGCCTGGCCGGCCACGCGCGCGATTGTTCCAAGCCCCCCCGCGACACGCAGCGAGCGCGTATTGGCGAAAGCCGGCAGCCGTCCCTCGAACATGCGCGGGTCCAACTCGTAGGGTTCGCGATTGAGATCGAGGTAGGCGCGCGGAAACCGTGCTTTGATGAGGGGCGCGCCCAGCGCCGCAACCCCGGCGAACAAAGCATCGACGAAAGCGTCCTCCGAGCGGCGCAGCACCGCTTCGTCGAGTCTCGCGGCTTCGAGAAAACGGCGCGGATAAACATTACCCGAATGGGGCGACGAAAAAACCAGGGGACAGGCGAGGCGCGCCGGCTCCACCACCTCGAACGGCGGATCGAGTTCCGGCTCGTGAGGTTGGTCGACCTTCGCCGGGGCGTCCCGCGCGGAAGCCGAGCCCGACAGCTTTGACGTCATCAAGCCTTCCTCGCCCCGCCGCCCGCGTCCGAGACCCATGGAAGCCAGCCAATCTGTCAAGGCCATCGCATTCTGTCCAGTTCTCTCGCGAACCGCTAGCCCGATTCGAAAATATTAACGGATAAAGAAAAATCCTGTAATTTTCACTCGATTTTTACCTGGCCGGCGTTCTTATGGCAAAAGTTGCGAGGATCCCATGAAAGAGACGCATATCTCCATCAATCATAAGATCCTGCTTGCCGAGGACGATCACGACATGCGCCGCTTTCTCGGCAAGGCGCTGCAGAACGCGGGCTATGATGTCGCCGCGTTCGACAACGGCATGTCCGCCTATCACAGATTGCGCGAGGAACCGTTCGAATTGCTCCTCACCGATATTGTCATGCCCGAGATGGACGGGATCGAATTGGCCCGCCGGGCGACCGAACTCGACCCCGACATCAAGGTGATGTTCATTACCGGCTTCGCGGCGGTCGCGCTCAACCCGGATAACAACGCCCCGCCGCAGGCCAAGATCCTGTCGAAACCTTTCCATCTGAAAGACCTGGTGAACGAGGTTCAGCGCCTTCTTGCCGCCTGAGCCAGATCTTTGCCGTGGGCGCGACGCTTGCCAATCGAGACGCGCCTCGGGTTCTTCGCCGTGCTGCAAATGGGGGCCATCAAGTCACCTGCCGATGCGATGCGGACAGCGATCGTAGCGGAGCTTCGAGACAAATAAGATGGCTACTTATTCTAGTCTTAATGCTTCCGCTTGCCGGCTGCTTTAGGGACCAAGAGCAGCAGGTCGCGGCCTGCGAAATTGAAGCTCTTAAGACCTATCGAGGCGAAACGTTAGAATCAAGTACAAGGGTCGGCTCATTCATGCGGCTATGCATGGCTGCTCACGGGTATGTTTGGAATATGCAAGACAAAAGATGCATTGTCGATTTCCCGCTGGAACGCGATCCGTATTGCTATGTCCCCGATAACCCGATTGGGCGATGGGTTTACTACCTAGAAACGTTGGGCCCTAATTAGGACACTACCAAGCCTTACTAACCCATGATCCGCGACAGAGAATACCGACGGCTTGACGGGAACCTAAACGCTGTGTTCAATTACGACGCTCGCGCGATGCGGGCCGCTTGCCTCGCCTTCTGCCTCATCTTTCTCGCTACCGCCCAAGCTGGCGGCGCCACTTTTTCAGATTGCCTCGCGGAACTTCGCGCCGCGGCCCAAGCGGGCGGCGTCGATGCCGCCACATTCGACAAAGCGACGCGCGGGTTCGCGCCCAACCCCGACGTGCTCGCGCTTGCCGAGGTCCAGCCGGAATTCAAGACGCCAATTTGGGACTATCTCGCGGGCCTCGTCGACGAGGAAAGAGTGAACGATGGCCGCGCAATGATGGCGCGCTGGGGCCAGGCGCTCGCGCTCGCGCAAAGCCGGTTCGGGGTGGACCCGGCGACGCTCACCGCTGTCTGGGGCGTCGAATCCGATTATGGCCGCAGTTTTGGCACGCGCCCGGTGGTGCAATCGCTCGCCACCCTCTCCTGCGGCGGCAGGCGGCAGGCCTATTTCCGGTCCGAGCTCATCGCCGCCCTCAAGATCATTCAGCACGGCGACATCGATCCCGCCCAATTCAACGGGTCCTGGGCGGGAGCGTTCGGCCATACCCAGTTCATGCCCTCGACTTTTTTGCGCGTCGCCGTCGATCTCGATGGCGATGGCCGCAAGGACCTCATCAATTCCGTCCCCGACGCGCTCGGCTCGACCGCCGCCTATTTGCGCAAGAGCGGCTGGGCCGCCGGCGGCGCATGGGGGTTTGAGGTCCGGCTGCCGGAGCATTATGCAGGTCCTTCGGGACGGACCCGCAAGCAACCGATGGCCGCCTGGGCCGCGCGGGGCGTATCACGCATCGACGGCCAGCCGCTTCCGGGCGGCGGGAGCGCGGGGCTGCTGCTGCCCGCTGGTCCGACGGGTCCTGCTTTTCTTGTCACCCGCAATTTCGATGCGATCTATTCCTATAATGCGGCAGAGTCCTATGCGCTGGCGATCGCGCTTCTGTCCGATAGGCTGCGCGGACGGCACGGTCTCGTCGCCGCATGGCCGACGAACGACCCTGGCCTGTCACGGGCGGACCGGCGCGAGATGCAAACACTTCTCATGCGGCGCGGCTACGATCTCGACGGCAAGGCGGACGGGGTGATCGGGACCAAGACGAAACAGGCGATTTCCGATTTTCAATCCCGGTCCGGCTTGTCGCCCAACGGCCGCGCCAGCGTCTCGGTGCTGGCCGCGCTGCGGGGACGGTGAAGCAACCAATCGTACCAAAATGTTTCACGTGAATCGAGACCTGGGCGCGGGGATGTTCTCATTTATTCGAAGGGACAGGTTGCAACGGCGGATGAGATCCGGGCCCCTTTGGGGGATCGCTGCGGC
>QHBR01000109.1 GCA_003244015.1 Hyphomicrobiales bacterium
AGTTAGAGTCGATCCACTAGTAGCTATGCTCCTTAGCTCAATAGGGGCTTTTCTCGCGTGGGTGCTAAACCGATGATATCAGCATCCCTTGATCGCCGTTCCGAAGATGTCCGCGTTCTCACGGTTGTTATAGCGGAATTGGAACTCGGCATAGAGGGGCATATATTTCCGGCTCATTTTGTGGAACGTACCGACAACGCCGCGCTTGAAAATCGACCAGAAGCCCTCGATTGTTTGAGTATGGATTGCGCCGATGACGTATTGACCCATGGCGTGATCAATGGTGGCGTGCGGGTAGTCGGTGAGGTGTTTGTAGCCGGTCCACTGATCGGTGCAGAGCAAACTAACTTTGTGCGCAACGGCTTCCCGAACGAAGGCCTCAAGCGTCTTGGCTTGAACGTTCGCGACCACGCGCGCAACTACATTACCCTTGCGGCTGACGGCGCCGACGATAGGCGTCTTGCCGGAACCGATACCACCTGTTCCGCCACCGCCGCCGCGTTTATCCCAATGCCGGTTTTTAGCGAGGCCGCCGACGAAAGTTTCATCGACTTCGACAATTCCGCCGAGCTTGTCAATATCCTCCATCAACGCGATGCGGACCTTGTGGCACATGAGCCAAGCAGTTTTATAGGAACCGAAGCCCATATATCGATAGAGTTGCAGCGCGCTCATCCCCTTCTTGCTAACGAGCATGAGATGGATGACGCGATACCAATCGCGGAGAGGCTTGTTGGTGTTTTCGAAAATCGTGCCAGCGATGAGGGAAAATCGATAGCCGTCCGGACCGCACGCCCTACATTGCCAATGGAAGGACTTGTAGGACGAAGCGTCATAAAGATCGGGATTGCCGCAACGGGGGCAACGGACGCCGTCCGGCCATCGGCGCGCGACGAGATACGCGCAACATGCGGGCTCATCGGGGAACAGTTTTTCGAACTGGGCCGCCGTAAGTTGATGAATTGGCTTTGGTTGCTTAGCTCTGGCCATGGGTTCCTCCCTGCTATGGAAGGATATTGGCATGCCTAGCGATCTTTGTCAAGTACGGGATATTCGCCCTTGTAAGGATTTTGGTCCCAATCGTACCAAAATGTTTCACGTGAAACATTTTGGTACGATCCGCGCGAAAAATCGTATCGCGCGTAAACGGAGCGGCCTTGCCCAATCCGGCGAAACGCGCCGCGATCATCGCCCAAGCCCTGAAGACGAGCATTCAGTCGAGCGTCTCGCGGTAAAACCAAACCGCGATCATGATGGCCGCCAGCGCGAAAAGCGCGATAGGCCAGAGTTCGGGGAGGATTTCCGGCAGGCGATTTCCCTTGAGCAGCAGGCCGCGCGCGATCCGCATCGCGTGCGTCGCGGGGATGATTTCGCCAGCCCATTGCGCCCAGACCGGCATGCCCTTGAACGGGAACATGAAGCCCGAAAGCAGAAGCGACGGCAGCAGGGTAAATTGGGCAAACTGGATCGCCTGCATCTGGTTTGCCGCCACTGTGGAAAACGTGATCCCAAGCGCGAGATTGCTGGCGATGAACAGGCCCAAAGCGACGAGGAGCAACGCCACCGAGCCCCGAACCGGCAACTGGAAGAACAGGGCGGAAGCGGCGAGGATGAGCGCCACCTGGATATAGCCAACGAAGACATAGGGCACGATCTTGGCGAGCATGACCTCGATTGGGCGCATCGGCATGGCGAGCAGGTTCTCCATCGTGCCGCGTTCGCGCTCGCGGGTGATCGAGAGCGCCGTAACCAACAGCGTCGATATCAGCAAAACAACGCAGATCAGCCCCGGCACGATGTTGAGCACCGTCAGTTGCTCCGGGTTATAGCGGGCGTGAAGCACGAACTGGAACGGCGGCGCCGGGGCCTGAGGCTGGCGAACCGGCGGCAGGTCCCGGTCGAGGGCCGAAGATAGGGCTGCGAGCGCCGCCGTCGCATTGCCGATGGCCGTAGGATCGGTGGCGTCGGCGTCGACCAGGATCGATGGCGCTTCGCCTCGGTCGACGGAGTGGTCGAAGTTCGTCGGAATGTTGATGACGAATAGAAGTTCGCCCTGCGCCAGACCGCGTTCGGCCTCGGCTTCCGAGGCAAGCATCGAAATGTCATAATAACCGGTGTTCCGAAGCGCGGCGGCGAGCGTGCGCTCGTATTTCGAATGCTCCACGGAAAGGAGGCCGGCCGGAAGGTGCTTGGGGTCGGTATTGATCGCGTAGGCGAACAAAAACAGCTGCATCATCGGCAGCGCGATGATGAAACGCAATGTTATCGGATCGCGCCACATTTGCAGCCACTCCTTGCGCAGGAGAGCTGTGAACCGCCTGAAGGAGAGTGCCTTCACGATCCTTCTCCTTGGACGCTCAGCATGTGGATGAACACGTCTTCGAGGCGCGGTTCGGCTTCGCGCCAGGAGGGGACGGCGCCGTCGCTGGAGCGGATGGCGTTTTCGAGCACGGCGCGGTCCGTCCCAGCGATCCGCAGGGCGCGTCCGAACACGGCAGCCGCCTCGACACCGGGCGTGCGCCGCAACCGCCGGGCTTCCGCGTCCAAATCCCCGCCCGTCGCCTCGAAAATGAAGAGTCCTGAATGAGCGGAGACCTCAGCCGCCGCCCCCTGCACGACGATGCGCCCGTCGGCAAGATAGACGATGCGTTGGCATCGTTCCGCCTCGTCCATGTAGTGGGTCGAGACGAGCACGGTCAGCCCCTCTCCGGCCATGTCGTGGATCAGGTCCCAGAACTCGCGGCGGGCCTTGGCATCAACTCCCGCCGTCGGCTCGTCGAGCAGCAGCAGCTTCGGCTGGTGCAGGACACAGGCGGCGAGCGCGAGCCGCTGCTTCCAGCCGCCCGAGAGCTGTCCCGCAAGCTGCGCGCGGCGATCGGCGAGCCGCATACGGTCCATGATGCCGGCGACAGCTTCACGCCGGTTCGGCACGTCGTACACGCTCGCGACGAGGTCGAGGTTTTCGAAAACCGTCAGGTCCTCGTAGAAGCTGAATTTCTGCGTCATGTAGCCGGCCTCGCAGCGGATCAGCGACGCTTCGCGGATGATGTCATGGCCAAGGCAAGTACCACTCCCGCCATCGGGAACGAGAAGCCCGCACAGCATCCGGATGGTGGTGGTCTTGCCGCTGCCGTTGGCGCCAAGAAAACCGCAGATCTCGCCCCTGCCCAATTGCAAGGTGAGCCCGTCGACGAACGATCTCTGCTCGCATTTTCCGGGGCTGAGCCGTCCGGCAGCATATAAAACCCCGCGCAGCCGCGCGCCGGTATCGCGGCAGTATGACTGCCGAGGGGCTTCCAGTCGTAGATATCGAGCGCAAACAGGCAAAGCCACCCAGCGTCCCCGTCACATTTGCCCCATACGCATTCGTAGGCGAGCTTTCCTTTGTTCGCTATAATACGGTCTACGTTGTTGCGGGCGCGATTTCGCTTAATGGTGTCTACGAAAAGCAAGTGTTGCGGGCGTAGCGGTCTCAAGACGACTTTACCATCGATTTTTTCACCGCGCGGAAAGGGCGTTTGAATATCGCCCCGTTGGAAGGCTAGTGGCCGACGATAAAGCGCCGCATGAAATCCAAAGACCCATCGCAAAACCGTGGTTTCAACATCCAAATTCTCAAGTGCCACGATATTCGAAGGACCGTAACGGACAAATTTCAATGCTCGATTCCTTGCAGACCTCGGAGCTTTTCCCCATCGCAAGGCGATGAACTGTCCCGTTTTCATATCAGAAATATTGAATTTCTCGTGACATGCTCTGTGTGTTTTAAGCTTCAATGCGGGGAACGGTCGCGAGGATTAAAAGCGCTCGTTGGAGGCACGTGATCGGAATTAGTTTCATCACCAGGCGCGAAATCGCACCCGCAGAGATAGCAGAAAGGCAAACCTCTGACAGCTTGAAAGTCCTGGGGTCGCTTAAGATTTACCATCTGCCGCTGGTCCTCTGGCATGCGTCCATCGGCTTCGCAGCCGCGACCTCGCCGCAGCTCCACCCATCGTTTAAACAGCATGATCGCATTGGCGCGGCGTGACGCCCGCGCCTCGTGGCGCATGTCGCGGGCCAAAGCCAGAAAGCTCCGAGCGTTCGTCTTCACTAAGACATCCAGGCCGAATCAATTTCGCCGGGAAAATCCAATTCTGGCACCTAGGCAAGCGATTTTTCCCGGAAACTCAATGAGTCGGGGTATAGTTGCGCAAGTAAGAGTTGGTTTTTCTCGGTGAGCCTCCTGATCAATCCCGCCAATTCCGCGCTGGGCCGGTAGGATTCCAGCAGTTCGCCAAACATGACTTCGATCTCGTGAATCCTGGATAGAATCTCGTCTCGAATCCTCGGTTCCAGGCGATACCTATTGATAATCTGCACTATCTCCAGTCCCTGACGATGCAACGATTCGTTGTGACGCTCGCCGCCGCATTCGAGATCTCCCGCCCCAAGATACGTGAGAATTTCAGTCCCAACCGTATCGGAATAACTGAACGTGCGAATTGTCACGTCCCCTAGCGAATGCCTAACTTCCATCAGGAAGCCAACATAGTCCAAATGTCTCCTGAACCACTCGTCTTCCAGCATTTCCCCCAAGGACAAATCCCGGCCGTAGCATGGATGAACCTGCGGATTGCGAATGTTCTGTAGATAGAACGACACGGCAAATTCGACCACGTTACGAAAACATATAAGAACTTCTAGTCTGAAGTTGGACGCGACGAAGCGGAGCATCGAACGGCTTTCGGCGGGAAAATCCCACCAGTGATTGAAAAGGCCCTCCGTCGAGAACAGGATGAGATTCGTATTGCTGGGCATGGCGCGCAAGGCCGAGAGAACCGACGTGCCGAGACCTTGCGCATCTCCCGCCATCATTTGCTCGACAAGGAAATTATGTTTCGGAGCGCGCGGCGGAGGCGCGTGCCGAGTGTGAGGGTAATAGATTCCACTTTGGGCCAATCTCGTCTTGTTTTCCTCAAGGCAAAACTGCAGGGCGGTCGTGCCTGTTTTCGGGGTGCCGGCATGAAACACGAGTTTCGGATGACGCTCGGCGTTCTCCAGCCAATCCAGGATGTCCCGCACGACTGGAACTTTCGGATGCCGGCCATCACGGCAAATTGGACGGCGGGCTCGGCCAATTTTGAAACGCTCATAGAAGTGGATGTTGCTGCACGTCACCGCGCATTCGTTGGCCACCGAGAGGGCCGTCTGCACCGCGTCAACTTTCAACGCCGACCTCAGAAATCCGAAATCGTCGAGTTCCCCATGATAATGCAGCATCTGAATTCGACTGCGCGCATCGAGGGTTCTCGGCATGGTGTTGCCGTGCGTAGGAAAGTTGCTGTTTGCGGGGAGGTGAGAATACGCCGTCCCCGTAGAGCCGATGGCCAAGGCGAACGAGACCTGGTCGATGTGCCGCAGTTGCTGGTCGTTCTCGAAGAGGCTAGGGTTTTCAAACAAGAACGATGCAAAGCATTTCCAAGACTTTCCGATCGCATCTGCATGGCGGGCGGGGATGTAGAGGACACCCCCGTTGAAATTCGAGGCAAAAGTCGTCCCGATATTCCAATCGCATTGGAACTGTTCCGGAAGCGCAACCGCTGCGGCTTCGAAAATCCTGGTCAGGACATGAATTGGTGGGCTGGGCCCATCCACTATCTTTCCAGCGACGCGGTCCCGGTCCGGGATCACGAGCGGGGCCGCGACCGCGATGTCGACGTCCAGAAGCAGCAACCCGGCCGGTTCGCTCAGGCCGAGCTCATCGACAATGGAAAGTTGTTGCAGCTTGTTGCAATATTTTCCGTCCAGAAATGGCTCGATCTTTCTTGTCTTGCAGCCCATTCGAGCAAATGGCGCGACGGCCGCCTCAGGAAGCCGGTTTACATAGTGGATAACTACTTGGCCCGGGGCGATACTCGCATGCCGATCCAAGGTCCGGACGAGAAGGTCAGTTTTGTAGAGATGATCATCAACGTTGTCCACAACGATCGACACCCATATGTCATCTGGTGGCATTTGCCTTCCATTCTCGAAGGTGCCGTATCGTGGGAGGGTTCGAAGCCACCAACTCTCCACATCGCGCGACACGCCGTAATCGGCTCCAAAAGGGCGCGTCACCGAACTATTGTTGCAAAGCCGTGACCCTCGGCCGAACGTATAGTTCCATTCGCAGGGGAAGTCACGCCGGGCGATGTTGACGGCGGACGGTCACCTATCTAGCAGAGCCGGCCACGACGCAAAGAAAAACCCCGGCGCAATGCGCTCGCGCCAGGGTTTCAGCTTGCTCGACCGGCGAGCTATGGTTGGGTGATGGCGGTGTAGCCGTTCCTGCCAATCGCCGTTTGCCAGGTGCCATCGCTACGGGCAAACATCCCGGCGAAGTACATCACCGGGTTGGAGCCGGTGTTTCCGCCCGACGCTAGGCCGCCCGGCGCCACGGCGGTATAGTCGCCCCACCGGCCCTGGTTGTAAAATCCCCCTCCCTGGACCGCAAAGATGCCGCCGTCGGGCTCCGTGCCGACGCTCTGCGCCGCGCGCCGCGACGAATATACAAGCGAGGCGAAATTACTTGGACTGGAGAAGTTCCACGCGTAGGTGACATTGCCCTCCGGGTCCGGCTGTTGGGTGGCATAATAAACGTCGAAGGCGCTGCTGCCATGGACGAACTCGTTGAGGATCTTCGCAGAGGCGATCTGACCGTCGTTGGCTCCGCCAGCGGTCACGAACGGCTGAATCTGGTACAGGATCGCCTCGGAACGCGAGCCGTTGGCGGCGTTAATCGACGCATAGATTGATCCCGCGTTATACATCGCCATGCCGGAGATGCGGTTGTCGCCGGTGTCGATGTCGTTGGTGCCGCCCGGCTGGCTGGCGTTTGGCGGCGTCGAGTAATTGTTGGCCGTGGCGACAGTTGTGCCGGTCAGCGTCGGGCTGCTGAGCGGGCTGTGAATCGCCCACACGACGAGACCATTTTTAGGGTTGCTGAAGAAGATGTTCTTGGAGGTGACCAAGTATTCGGATCTCGGGTTATCCGGCGGATTGAAGACATTGGCCGGCTGCGTGGTATCTGTCACAACCCCGCCGAGTTGGAGATTGAAGAAGAAGCTAAAGCTAGTGCTCCCGCAGGCGTACAACGGTGTCTTGGGCAGGACCAGAATTTCCTCCCACTTGTAGCTTGGATTAAAGATATTCGACGCGAGGTAGATTGCCTGACGGTCCTGTCCTAGCCGCGGAAAATCCGGCAGCGGGAACACGCCGCCGCTGGGGGCGACGGATTGCACTGGGAGATTGTAAAGGCAATAGCCGCCGGCGGGGTTATCGCCCGTGCTGATGGCGATCCAATAGGAGCTGGCGCTGGCAAAGTTTCGATCGAACTGGATAAAGGCCACGATATAGCGATGGTTGATCCAGTCGAAGATCGCGCGAGGGTCAGAGGTGGGCGTGCTCGACGGCAGGCCGACGAACGAAGTGAGGCTCTTTGGATAGCCAGCTTGCAGGTTCCCGCTCTTGTCGAACACATTGACGCAGACGTTGATCGCCTGAAGAACGCCGACAGCGGTATCGCCCGCCGCGATCGCCTGATCGGCTGGGGTGACGTTGCCGCAGCCGACTTCAGTTGTGCTGTTGAAAACTATGCCGGCGCCCGGCGTCTCAAGAGATTGCGGCTTTGCCGGCAGCGGCGACGCCACCGTCGGGTTGGCGGGGCTTTGGGCGGTTCGAGCCTTTCTCAGCGCAAATGTGGCGGGGTCGACGCCCTTGAGAGGAGGCAGGGGCTGCGGGTGCTGTTCCGACCCGGTCATTTGCGGGGTCGTGTCCAGCCGCCGCACGAACGGCGCAGCGGCCGTTCCGGCGCCTCGCTCGGAGCTTGCCTGCGGCGCGGCTGTCTGAGCCTGCGCCGTGGCGGTCAGCGGCACGAAGCCAACTGCGGCAACAACACTCGATACCATCGTTCGAGCGAGACGGCCGCGGCTGCATTCAAAGCGGTTCCAGTTAGCTGTCATTTTCAACGTTCTCCCTTCTTGCCCACTCCTTGCCCAAATTACGGCAATTCTGCCTCAGATTCAAAACTGAGACTTCACCATAATCATATACCGCCAAACATCAAAAATCAACGATAAGGTCGCCTCCTCGCTTTTTGCATCGGAATGGCTTATGAATTTCTACTTGAGTGCTCTTGTGGGATAGATTAAGGCCGAGGCGGAAAAGCCAAGCGGGGAGCAAGACGGGTGGCGGAGCGCGGCGGGCGGCCGGACAAAGATCATCGAGAACAAGACGAAAGGCGCGGCAACGAACGGCGCGAAGAGGAAAGCCGCGAGCGCGAAAACGAAGGTTTGAGGGCGCGGCTCGACAAGCTGTCCAACGCGCTCGATGCGCAACGGGGCGCGGGGACGTCGTCGGACGTAGCCAAACAGGGGCAAGGCGCCGGTCCCTCTCCCGCGTCGATGGGGAACGCGATGGGCCTCGCCTTCCGTGTCCTGAGCGAATTCGTGGCGGCGGTGATCGTCGGCGCCGTCATCGGTTGGTGGATCGACCGCGTTGCCGGCACCACGCCGGCGTTTCTAGTAACCTTTCTCCTCATGGGAGCGGCGGCGGGGTTTTGGAACGTCTATCGCATAGCGATTAAGCCTCCCGATTCAGAGGGCTGAGCGGCATGCAAATATGTAAGACGCGCAATAATCTAAAGTCGTTTTTATGAAACAACTATCGAGGCAGGGACGACAAGACGTGGCCGAAGAAAACACCTTGGATCCGATCCATCAGTTCACCATCAAACCGATCGTCGGTCTGCATCCTTTCGGCATCGATGCCTCTTTCACTAATGCCTCTCTTTTCATGGTGATTGTCGTTCTTTCGGCCACCGCGCTGATGCTCCTTGGAACGCGATCGCGATCGCTCGTTCCCGGCAGGGTGCAGTCGCTAGCGGAGATGGCCTATGAATTCGTCGCATCCACCGTGCGCATGGGGGGCGGCCATGACGGCATGCGCTTCTTTCCCTTCGTTTTCACGCTGTTCCTGTTCGTGTTGTTTTGCAACGTCATCGGACTCATTCCTTATACGTTCTCGGTGACGAGCCAGATCGCGGTTACCGGCGCGCTTGCGCTGCTTGTCATTGGCATCATCATTGTTTACGGCCTTTTGCATAACGGTACGCGTTTCCTGCGGCTGTTCGTGCCGTCGGGCGTGCCTGTCGCGCTCATGCCTCTTTTGGTGCCGATTGAAATCATCTCGTTTCTGTCCCGTCCGGTCAGCTTGTCGGTTCGTCTTTTCGCCAATATGCTCGCCGGGCATATCACGCTCGAGGTGATGGGCGGTTTCGTCGTGAGTTTGCTCGGCGCCGGCGTCTTCTCGGTCCTCGCGCCATTGCCTTTTGCGATGACCATCGTGTTGACGGCTTTCGAATTGCTCGTGGCCGTCCTCCAGGCTTACGTCTTCGCCATTCTCACTTGCGTCTATCTCAACGACGCAGTTCATCCGGGCCACTGAATAAATATTTGAACAACAGATCGGTCGCCCTTCATCAAAGTCACGGAGTGCAAAATGGATCCCGCAGCAGGTAGATTTATAGGCGCAGGTCTCGCCGCGATCGGCACGGGCGCCGCCGCGATCGGCGTCGGACTGATTTTCGGCAATTTTCTTTTGGGCGCCTTGCGCAATCCCACCGCTTCCGATGGTCAGTTCGGGCGCGTTTTCATCGGCGTCGCGCTCGCCGAAGGCTTGGGCATTTTCGCCTTGCTCATAGCGATTCTCTTGCTCTTCGTGGTCAAGTAGAAAGCTGCCTCACTGCGCCCGGAAAGCCATCCTGGCGCAGTGTTGCCGCCGTTACTTATGCACGTATGATGGTACTTATGGCCAGCAACGAACAAGAAGACCACACCGCGAGCACCGGGATGCCAGCCGGCGGCCGTGGCGAGACCCGTTTCCCGCCGTTCGACCCGGTCAATTTCACACCGATGCTGATCTGGCTCTCCTTGAGCTTTGGGTCGCTCTACCTTTTGATGTCGAAAATCGCTTTGCCCGGGGTGGAAAGCATTCTGCACACCCGCGCGCATAAGATCGCCAACGACATCGCCGAGGCGAATGCTTTCCGGGCACGATCGGAAGAGGCCGCCACAGCACATGACAAAACAATCGCCGACGCGAAAGCCAAGGCGCTGGCGCTCGCCCAGGAAACCCATGCAAGACTGAATGCGGAGACCGAGGAAAACCGCCTCGCGCTAGACGCCGAACTCAACGCCAGGCTTGCGACTTCGGAGACGCAAATTCTTGCTATGAAGGCCAAGGCCATGGGCAACGTCGAGGCGATCGCCAGCGAGGCGGCGGCGGCGATCGTTTTGCGCATCACCGGCAAACCCGCCGGCCAAGAGGCCCAAGAGGCCATTGCAAGGGCGATCGCCACGATCAAAGCGTGATGCCGGAGAGTCTTTATGTTCGATGCGGAGTTTGTCGTTGCAATCGGCTTTGTGATTTTCGTAGGGCTGATGTTTTATCTCGGCATGCACAGGAAGATCAATTCCGCGCTGGACAATCGGGCGGCAAGAATTGAGGCCGAGCTCGCGGAGGCGGCAAGGCTGAGGGCCGAAGCGCAAGCTCTTCTCGCCTCTTTCGAACAGCGGCGCACCGAGGCAGAAGCCGAGGCCGAGGCCGTCGTCGCGCAAGCCCATGCGGAAGCCGAACGTATCGCCAGCGAGGCGCGGGCGCGTATGACCGAATTTCTGCAGCGCCGGACCAAACAGGCCGAGGAAAAAATCGGCGTGGCGGAAACCCAGGCGGCGGCGGAGGTGCGCGCCGCGGCCGCCGACGCCGCGACGAAAGCCGCGGAAATAGTGTTGAGAGGCGAGGCGCAAGGCGCGTTTGGCGCCGAGCTTATAGCCAAGGGCATTACTGATTTGAAAACCATGATCCAATAGCGTGGGGTTCTGGATAAACTTGTTACGTGTTTTAGCGTGAACCGCGCGTGGTCAGACCGTTGCGCCCGGGTTTACTCGGCCGACATTACCGCGAATAGAACTCTACGACGAGATTGGGTTCCATCATCACCGGATAAGGCACTTCCGAAGGCAATGGAATCCGGGTGATTTTCGCCGTCATCTTGGTGTGATCGACTTCGAAATAATCCGGCACGTCGCGTTCGGCGAGCTGCTTTGCCTCAAGAACGAGGATGATCTGGCGCGAACTCTCCTTGAGCTCGATCCTATCGCCAACCTTCACCTGGTGGGACGCTATATTTACCCGGCGGCCATTGAGCTTGACATGGCCGTGATTGACAAATTGGCGCGCGGCAAAAACGGTGGGCACGAATTTGGCCCGATAAATCACGGCATCGAGCCGGCGCTCCAAAAGCCCGATCAGATTGTCGCCGCTATCGCCCTTCATGCGGATCGCTTCGGCGTAGTAGCCGCGGAACTGCTTTTCCGAAATATTGCCGTAATAGCCCTTGAGCTTCTGCTTGGCCTTAAGCTGGGTGCCGAAATCGGATAGCTTGCCCTTGCGGCGCTGCCCGTGCTGGCCCGGCCCATATTCGCGCCGGTTGAAGGGACTTTTCGGACGGCCCCAGATATTCTGGCCCATCCGGCGGTCGATTTTATATTTGGCTTCGGCGCGCTTCGTCATCGCGTGTCCTCGTAAAGCGTTGCGCCGGAACAAGGACACGGGCGACGCGCGGGGAGCGCGTAGCGTCAAACCGCGTCCTCCCGCCAGCTAGGGGGAGGAACGCGCCCTCCTCTGCCAGGCCCATCAAGGGCCAAGCCGACAGGCCCAACGCTTCACAACAATAGTTATAAAGACGGCGCCACGGGTGCGTCTTTGGCGGATGAGCCCGCCGCAAAGTCTCGAAGCACCAAACAGCGCAACGGAACGCCGTCGAGTTAGAAGGTTTTTCCGGACGGGTCAAGATCGGGTAATGTCCCGGTCGGAAGTTCTGCTCTCGATCCGAAGCCGTCATCGCTACACCTGCAAAATTGCCCCTATTAGGGCAAGACCAAGCGCGGTACGATTGCAGCATGAAGCCAAGCGAACCAAGATGCCCGCTGAGTAAGAAACGGCCTGGTGCGGCTGGGCAATTCAGGCGGTTCCCGCACCGGCCAGGGCTCTGGCGCGGCGGCGCAGGCGCACTTTCAGGCCCACTGGCGACATCGTAAATGCGAACTTTTCCCGGACGCCCTCCGCTCCGCCCACCCGTTCGACGATGAAATTCCTGTAGAGCATCGAGAGCAATAGCTTCATCTCGAGCAGGGCGAGAACGCGGCCGGGACAAATGCGAGGACCAGAACCAAACGGAATGTGCGCCGATACGTCGTGCGCGCCGGCGGTTTCGCCGAGCCAGCGCCGGGGCCGGAAGGCCTGGGGCTCGACGAAGTGATCGGGATCGCATGACGCCGGACGCATGAGCACGGCCACTCGAGTTCCCTTCGGCACGTGCAAATCACCGACCACTGTCTCGACTTTGGCTTCGAGGAACACCACGATCGGGGCTACCGGGCGGAGACGCATCGTTTCGTTGGCAACCGCGCCGGCCCAGGCAAGCTTGTTCGCCGTCTCGAAGTCGCCGGCCACGTCCGATGTTCCAAGGAGCTCGTCAGACTCTCGTCGCAATTCAACCTCCCCCTCCGGGCAGTCGCACAGCTGATGGACAGCCCAACCCAACGTGTACGCGATCGTGTCTTCGCCCGCGAGCAGCATGGTCATGAGATTTCCGAAAATCACGTCGTCGGAAAAAGGCCGGCCTTCGTCATCGCGTGCCGACAGCATGGCCTCCAAAAAATTCGACGGTTTCTCGGCTCGGCCCGGCTCGGCCGCGAGGCGTGCTCGCTCGGCGGCTACCAGCTCGCCGAGCCAAGCCCGGAGCTCCGCAAGAGCGCGGTCCAGACGACGATCTCGAGGGAGCCGGACGAGCCTCCACGCCGGAAACAACGCGAACAGCCGGCGATTGAATTCTGGTAACACGAGCTCGAGCTTGCGCTGAATGACGTCGTCCCCCTGCTCGACGGTGTTGAGGTCGTGGCCGAAGGTGATGAGCGTCGTAACGTCCACCGTGAAACGCTTGAGCTCGTCGACGACATCGAGCGACTCGCCGGCGTCCGCCAACCGTTCCCAGCGCTTTTTCAGGCGGGTGGTGACGGTTTGAAGCTTCGGATACAGGCCGCGCAAGTGACGTTGGGCCAGCGCCAACATGGCGAGTCTCCGCTGCTGGCGCCAGGCGTCGCCCTCGGCAGAAAAAACTCCGTCGACGCCCATTTCGAAAGCTATGCGAGCAAAGTTGGACTGACGGGTAAAGGTTTCGGGCCGCGCCCGCAGGACCTGATCACACCACTTCGGGTCCGATAGCGCCACGACGCGCGCCAAGCCCATTTTGAACAGGTACACCGGTCCATATTGGGTGGCCCAGCGTTCGAGGATGACGTGAAACTTCGTCAAGTCGAGCTGGTGGATGTTGCCCAAAAACGGCAGCCCTCTCGGACCTGGCAGATCGTCCAATGTGCGCGTTGCCACAATCCGGCCCGGCCCGCGCGAAAGCCCCGAAACGTCGACGAAGATGGCGCGCTCTCGTTCGACGACCGGACACGAGGCGAGGCGCTGCGGTCCGCCTTCGCGCTGTCCTGAGTCGACGCTGAAGCGCCAGCGATGGTTTCGGCAGACTAGCTTATCTCCGTCGAGCTCGCCCTCTCCGAGCAGCGCGCCCTGGTGCGGACAGCGCCCCTCGAAAGCTCGCACCCCAGCCGGCGTCCGCACGGCCACGATGTCGAATCCGTCCGCCGACAGCGCGTGCGGGCCATCGCCGTGAAGCTCTTCCAAGTTGGCAACGCGGATGAGTGAAGCTGTCGTCACGAGCCGTAATCCTTTGCCTTACAAGCAACGGTATAGCAGATTCTTAATGTCCGAACTAGGTTGTAGCGTCATAAACGCGTAGCCACAGGCGGACCTGGATGAGTTTGAGAGCTGCGTGATAGTTTTCTGCGTGCTCGTCGTAGCGCGTTGATGCACACTTGAACGTCAGCTTCTGGCGCATTGCTGAAATTAGAATTGGGACACTACCCAAGATCGGATCCTAATCAAACGGCAATCAATCCCGCTTGCGCGGAAAGCTTTTCGGCGTCTTCCTTGCGCTCGGAATAGCTGTTCGTCAGGTAATCGGACACGCCGCGCGTCAAATAAGTGGGCATCTCGAAAAATACCCC
>QHBR01000225.1 GCA_003244015.1 Hyphomicrobiales bacterium
ATCTCTCCGGACGGACACTTAGCAAAAAAGTTGATTTCCACAATGCACACTATTGCCCCCGGTCGCTCTCACCAATTAGGTGAAGCGAACCCTTTTGAGCGGTCGATTCCGCCTCTGCAAGCCTTTGAAAAATCAAGGGGTAGACCGCGCAAAAGGGTGCGGTCATAATTCCGGGCATGAACAGATAGGATATGCCCGCGTTTCGACGTCGCACGCCAGCGGGGGCGCCAGACCCGGAAAAAGGGAAGCCCAAAAGTCCCGTTTAAATCGGGCTCGTCGCCATGCTACACTTACAAGATGAGCGGCGGCAACGCATCGGGAGCCGAGACAGAGACGGATAGCACGCGTAACCCGCGCGTGGCCTCGCTCGTGTCGGCGCTCGGGCGGCGCTCGATTGTCCTCATCGGACTCATGGGATCGGGCAAGACCTCGACCGGCCGGCGTCTCGCGCAAGAGCTTGGCCTCGAATTCGTCGATGCCGATGAGGAGATCGAAGCCGCGGCGCGCCTGTCGATCACGGAAATTTTCGCGCGGCACGGAGAGGACTCTTTTCGCGACGGAGAGCGCCGCGTTATGGCGCGTCTCTTGTGCGAAGGTCCGCGTGTGGTTGCGAGTGGCGGCGGCGCCTTCATGAACGAGGAGACAAGGGCCAGGATCGCCTTGTCTGGAATATCGATTTGGCTTAAAGCGGATCAGGACGTGCTTTGGCGCCGCGTGCGCAAACGCTCGCATCGTCCGCTGCTGCAAGGCGGCGACCCCGAGCAAACCCTGCGGACGCTTTTGGAACAGCGTTATCCGGTCTACGCCCTGGCCGACGTCACCATCGTTTCGCGGGATGGGCCGCATGAACTCGCGGTCGAGGAGATTATTGCGGGCATCGAGTGTTTTTTGCGATCCTCGCCCGGCTTGTCACCGCTAGCAAGGCCAAAAAGCGTTACCGTTCCGCAGCAGCAACAGAACGCCGGCCCGCAACCCTTTTCGAGCCACGTGCAAGTCAGCGTGGAGCTTGGAGCGCGGACCTATACGATTTTGATTGGCGCGGGGCTGATCGCGGAAGCCGGAAACCATATTCGCCGGCTAGCCCCTCGGGCGGCTTGCGCGATCGTCACCGACGAAAATGTCGCCAAACTGCATTTGCCTGCCCTCGAACGAGCCCTCGACGAAGCTTTCGTCCGCCATGCAAGGGTGGTTGTGGCGCCAGGCGAGGGGTCGAAATCCTTCGCTGAATATGCCCGCGTATGCAACGCCCTGATTGGCGCGAAGCTTGAACGCGGCGATGTGATCGTCGCGCTTGGCGGCGGCGTCATTGGCGATCTTGCGGGTTTTGCCGCGGCGACGGTCCGGCGCGGGATGCGCTTCATTCAGGTGCCGACAACGCTTTTGGCCGAGGTCGATTCGTCGGTGGGCGGCAAGACCGGGATCAACTCCTCGCACGGCAAGAATTTGATCGGCGCCTTCCATCAGCCTTCGCTTGTTATCGCGGACACCGACACGCTTGAAACATTGCCGCCGCGCGAATTTCGCGCTGGCTATGCCGAAATTGTCAAATACGGCCTCATTGGCGACGCCGGATTCTACGCCTGGCTGGAAGCCAATTGGCGCGCGGTCTTCGCTGGGGGAGCCGCACGCGTTCATGCGATTGCGACGAGCTGCAAGGCCAAGGCGGCGATTGTGGCGCGCGACGAGTATGAGGAGGGCGAACGGGCGCTGCTCAATCTCGGCCATACCTTTGGCCATGCGCTCGAGCGCCTCACCTCCTATGATGGAGCAAGGCTTGTGCATGGCGAGGCGGTCGCGATTGGCATGGCTTGCGCGTTCCGCTTCTCGGCGCGCCACGGACTTTGCGGCTTGCAGGACCAAGCGAGGGTCGAAGCGCATCTGCAAGAGGTTGGCCTGCCTGTATGCATGGCCGGCATCCCCGGCTGGAACGTCGGCCCCGAAGCGATCCTCGAAGCCATGTATCAGGACAAAAAGGTCGAGCATGGCGCCCTCGCCTTCATCCTTGCGCGGGCAATCGGTGATTGCTTCATCGCCAAAAATGTCGAAGCCAGCGAGATCCTCGGCTTCCTTCAAGATGAACTGAATAGTGGACATTAACGTCATGAACGGCGCGGGTGCCGGCGTTCTACCGGTCGATGTTTGGCTCGCGATCGCAACCATCCTCTTATGCGTAGCGCTATCGGCGTTTTTCTCGGCTTCGGAAACAGCGCTTACCGCCGCCTCCCGTGCGCGCATGCATGCCTTGGAGAAAAATGGCGACCGGCGCGCGGCTCTGGTCAACCGGCTGCTTGCGAGCCGGGCACGGCTGATTGGCACGACGCTTCTCGGCAATACGCTCGTCAATATCGGCTCCTCGGCTTTGATGACCAGCATCCTGGTCGCACTCGCCGGCGCGCGCGGCGCGCTCTATGCGACCGGGCTCATGACCGTACTTCTGCTCGTTTTCGCCGAAGTGATGCCGAAAACCGTGGCGATCAATTACCCGGATCGCACATCGCTACTAGTCGCCCGCGCGATATCGCTTTTCGTCGCCATCTTCGGGCCTGTCCTCATCGGCGTCGAGATACTCGTGCGCGGATTCTTGAAAGTGGCGGGAATCGATACGAGCAAGCGGCAATCCATTCTGTCCGGGCACGAAGAACTGAAAGGCGCGGTAGATCTTCTGCATCGGGAGGGCGGCGTCGAACGTTCCGACCGCGACATGTTCGGCGGCCTGCTCGATCTTCGCGAACTCGAAGTGTCGGACGTTATGGTTCATCGCACCAAGATGCTCGCCCTCAATGCCGATTTGCCCTCGCAAGATTTGGTTGGCGAGGTGGTCGCCGCGCCTTATTCGCGTCTGCCGCTCTGGCGCGGCCAGCCGGAAAATATCGTCGGCGTGCTGCACGCCAAGGATCTTTTGCGCGCGCTCGACGCGGTCGGCGGCGAGATCAAGGATTTCAAAGTCGAAAGCGTCGCGCTCGAACCTTGGTTCGTGCCGGAAACAACCCCGGTTCAGGATCAGCTCCAGGCCTTCTTGAAACGCAAAACCCATTTTGCCCTCGTGGTCGATGAATATGGCGTGGTCATGGGTCTTGTCACGTTGGAAGACATTCTCGAGGAAATCGTCGGCGACATCGCCGACGAGCATGATCTTATCGTTCAAGGCGTGCGCTTGATGTCCGACGGTTCCGCGATCGTTGAAGGCTCCGTGCCGATCCGCGATCTCAACCGTGCCATGGCCTGGGATCTGCCGGACGAGGAAGCCACCACGATCGCCGGTCTTGTCATCAATGAGGCGCGCGCCATCCCGGAACCTGGACAGGTGTTCAGTTTCCATAATTTCCGCTTCGAAGTGCTGCGCAAAACGCGCAACCGGATCACGTCGCTCAAAATCATGCCCATGAAACCGGGCGAAGGCGCGGCGAGCAACTCCTAATATCCCATCATTATACATGACATAGGATCGAATCCATGCGATGGAGGAGCGTGGAACGGAAAGGCTTTCGCAGCATAGGCCGTGATGCGCATGAAGCCCTACGCGAGCGCGCAGTCTATCTGGTGATGCGCGGCGGCGTTCATCCGGCGCCTCATCAAGGACGCGTAACAGAAGGTCTTCCTGATCGTCGACAACCCGCGCGTCCATCACGCCAAGACGGTTCAGGAGGGGCCGGAATTGGGCGGCAAAGCGGGGCCGCAATTCCAAGCGATTTGACACGCTGTGTGCGAAAACCCGCCAAAGGCCGTAAGTGCTTGCACCTGACGGGGCGATCGCCTAAGCGAACACCTTGGCCGCGAGGGATAGTTCATCGATGGCGCAGGGTCCTCTCCATGACGTCATTACCGTGTGTCACGACAAGGTTTTGATCGTCGATTTCGGATCGCAGGTGACGCAGTTGATCGCGCGGCGCGTCCGCGAGGCGGGCGTCTATTGCGAGATCGCGCCCATCCAGAACGCCGAATTAACGTTCGCGGAGCTGGCGCCGAAAGCGGTGATCTTGTCGGGCGGTCCTGCCTCCGTCCACGACGAAGGCGCGCCGCGCGTTCCGGATTCGATATTTGCCGCCGGGGTGCCAATCCTCGGCATCTGCTATGGCCAACAAGCGATGGCGGCGCAATTGGGAGGCAAGGTCGCGGCCGGGCATCAACGCGAATTCGGCCGCGCCGAGGTCGAGGTTTTGCAACAATGCGCGCTGTTTGATGGGGTGTGGGAACAAGGCAAGCGCTATCTTGTTTGGATGAGCCATGGCGACGCGGTGACCGAATTGCCGCCTGGGTTTTCCCGCATTGCCGCCTCGGAGAACGCGCCGTTGGCAGCGATTGCCGACGAGAAGCGCGGCCTCTATGGCTTGCAGTTTCATCTCGAAGTCGCGCACACTCCGGACGGCGCAAGACTGCTTGCGAATTTCGTCCACAAGATCGCTGGGCTCAACTCCGATTGGACCATGGGCGCCTTCCGGGCCGAGGCGATTGCCGCGATACGCGCGCTCGTAGGCCGAGGCCGGGTTTTGTGCGGCCTCTCGGGCGGTGTCGATTCGGCGGTCGCGGCGCTATTGATCCATGAAGCGATCGGCGACCGCCTGACTTGCGTTTTTGTCGACCACGGCCTGTTGCGCCTTGGCGAAGCGGAAGAGGTCGTGCGCCTGTTTCGCGGGCATTACAATATTCCTCTGGTCCACGTCGAAGCGGCGGAGCTGTTTCTTGGCGCCTTGAGCGGGATCAGGGATCCGGAAGAAAAACGCAAGATCATAGGGCGCCTGTTCATCGCAACATTCGAACGCGAGGCCAAGAGAATCGCCGCCGATGGCCGCGGATTGCCGGAATTCTTGGGGCAGGGCACGCTCTACCCAGACGTGATCGAGAGCGTTTCGGCGAGCGGCGGGCCTTCGGTCACGATCAAGTCGCATCATAATGTCGGCGGCCTGCCCGAGCGCATGAAGATGAAGCTGATCGAGCCTTTGCGCGAATTGTTCAAGGATGAGGTGCGGGCGCTTGGCCGCGAACTGGGCCTGCCCGGAAGTTTTATCAACCGGCATCCGTTTCCAGGGCCGGGGCTCGCGATCCGCTGCCCCGGTGGCGTCACCTCTGAAAAGCTTGATATTTTGCGCCGGGCGGATGCTATCTATCTCGACGAAATCCGCAAGGCGGGCCTTTACGACAAGATTTGGCAGGCGTTCGCGGTGCTGTTGCCGGTGCGCAGCGTCGGCGTCATGGGCGATGGGCGGACTTATGATTTCGTCTGCGCGCTGCGTGCGGTCATCTCGGCCGATGGCATGACCGCGGATTTTTTTCCGTTCGACATGAACATTCTAGGCCGCGCCGCGACGCGGATTATCAACGAGGTCAAGGGCATCAATCGGGTCGTCTACGATGTGACGACCAAGCCGCCGGGGACAATCGAGTGGGAGTAAAGGAATCGGCGCGAAAGTGGAAACGCCAAGCCGCCCGGCGCCTTTTCCCTCGGCTGGGCAGTCTTATGCTGCGACCGGCCCGCACACCGCCGGTAAAACCTTGGCGTGCCGGTCGATGCATTGCTTGCCGCGCAATGCTGAAAAAATCCGCCCCTTCTGCCACAGGGACACGCTCGAATGCGCCGCCTGAACGTTGATCTACTTATGAACTGATTGATATTCTCGGCCTGGCCTCCCTCAAGGCCACCGCGCGAGAGGCGGTAGCGACGACAAAATTGCCTCGACATTGCCGCCGGTTTGCAAGCCGAAAATCGTCCCGCGATCGTAAATTAGGTTGAATTCGGCGTAGCGGCCGCGCCGGGTCAGTTGCTCCTCGCGATCGGCCTTGGTCCAGGAAAGCGCGAAATTGCGCCGCACGAGTTCGGGATAGACGGCAAGAAAACCCGCGCCCACGGCCCGTGTGAACGCGAAGTTTTCGGCGAACGCGGTTTCGTCGCCGGAAGGGCAATCGAGATAATCGTAAAAAATTCCGCCCGTCCCGCGCGGCTCGTTGCGGTGCTTCAGATAAAAATAATCGTCGCACCATCGCTTGAATTTCGCGTGGTCCGCGACTTTGCCGTGGCTGTCGCAGGCGGCCTTCATGGCGGCATGGAAGTCGCGCGTGTCCGGATCGGTTTGGACGCGCCTTTTGTCGAGCATGGGAGTGAGATCGGCGCCGCCGCCGAACCACACCTTCGCGGTCTCGACGAAACGCGTATTCATATGGATCATGGGAACGTTCGGATTCCAAGGATGCGCGATCAGCGAAACCCCGGAGGCCCAGAACGCCGGATCGGCTTCGGCGCCAGGGATTTGCGCCGCGAATTCGGGCGGAAAAGTTCCAAACACCGTCGAAGTATGAACCGCCATTTTCTCGAATACCCGCCCCGCGAGGATCGCCATGCGGCCGCCGCCGCCATCGCCGCCGGCGTGATCGGTCCTCGCCCAGGGTTTCGTCACGAAACGTCCCGGCGCCATGCCCCGCTCGGCGAAAGGTCCCTCCGCCTCCTTCTCCAAAAGTTCGAAGACCGTGATGACGTCGTCCTGCAGCCGTTCGAACCAGGCGCGGGTCTCGCTTTTGTGACCTTCGCTAGTATCGGATTTCGTCATGCAATCGGTCTTCCAAGGCCGCGCGGACCACCCGCGCAAGTTCAGTAAGAGCTTCTGGTTCTCGATTAGTCCCATGTTGCGCGAGCACGCTTGCGGCGCCCGGACATTCCAGAGTGCGCGTGGGGTCAGGACCTCGGGGCGAAGGCATCATGTCATGGCGGCGCGCCGAGCGAAACCCAAGGGAGCGATGCGTCTTAATCGGAACCAGTCCGGCATTTTTCTGCACGCTGCGGAACCTAATGGATCGCGGTTCGCTCATCGCGGACGCCGGTGAAGACTCAGCCTTGCCAAAACGGCCGAGTCGAACCGCTCCGACGTTGCTTGCGACGGGTGTTCATCCGAACGCCCTATGGCATCCTTG